>NZ_LGQU01000005.1:0-33857 GCF_003115935.1 Azospirillum sp. TSH20 | reverse complement strand
GGGTGCCCCAGCCCCGCCGCTTCATCACGATGGTGCCCAGCGCCCAGGCCAGCGCCGACACCAGCATCACCGCCGGGCCGGCCAATTCCGACGGGGGCGCCGACAGCGCTGCCGGCCCCAGCAGGACCAGCAGCCCGGCCAGCCCGCTGGCGAGCCCGACGATCTGGCGCGGTCCCGGCCGTTCGCCCAGCAGCGGGATCGCCAGCAGCGTCGCCCACACCGGCATGGTGAAGGCGATGATCGCCGCCTGCGAGGTCGCCATCAGGCTTTGCCCAAGTGCCGTGCACAGGTTGAAGACCAGCACGTTGCACAGTCCCGCCGCCGCCAGCGCCGGCCATTCCGCCCGCTCCACCCGCAGCCGGTGGTTGGCCAGACGCGCCGCCCCCAGCAGCAGCACCGCCCCGGCGGTGAAGCCGATGGCGCGCAGGCTGAAGATGGGCACCTGCGTCAGGATCGTCTTCACCGCCGGCCAGTTGAGGCCCCAGAACAGGCTGATGGTGGTGATCAGCAGGTATTTGACCGGGTCGCGGCCGGCTCCGGTGGCGGCGATGGCGGTCATGCTGTCGTCTTGCCCTCGAACCCGTCAAGGAAGCTGGACAGGTTGGCGGACAGGTCGTCGATGGCGTAGCCACCCTCCTGCACCAGCACGGTGGGCATGTTTGCGGCGGCGATCAGCGCGCCCATGCGGGCGAAGCCCGGCGTGGTGACGCCGAAGGCGGCCAGCGGGTCGCCGATGAAGGTGTCGAAGCCCAGCGAGACGAACAGAATCTCCGGCGCGAACCGGCGGATCTCGTCCAGCCCGCGGCCGATGGTCGCCAGAACCGTCGCCTCGTCGCTGCCGATCGGCAGCGGCAGGTTCAGGTTATAGCCCTCGCCGCGGCCGATGCCGCGTTCCTGCGCATAGCCGGCCATATGCGGATAGAACTCCGCCGGGTCGCCATGGACCGAGACGAAGAACACGTCGTCGCGCTCATAGAAGATGTCCTGCGTGCCGTTGCCGTGATGGACATCCACGTCGATGATGGCGACGCGGGCCGGCCGGCCCTGGGCGCGCAGCATCGGCAGCACCGATTCCGCGGCGACGGCGACATGGTTCAGGTAACAGAAGCCGCCGGCCATATCGCGGGTGGCATGGTGCCCCGGCGGCCGGCACAGGGCGTAGGCCGCGCTGTCCGCCCCGGTGGCGACCAGCTTCGCCGCATGGATGGCGGCATTGGTCGCGGCGCAGGTGGCGGCCCAGGTGCCCTCGCCGATCGGGCAGGCGGTGTCGAACATGTGCCAGCCGGCCTGCCCGACGATGCTGGTGGGGTAGTTGGGGGCGGCCTGCATCCGGTGGACGTTGGGCAGCACCACGTCGCCCATGTCGCCTTCCGCCACCCAGCGCGCATGCGCCGTCTCCAGGAAGGCGAGATATGCCGGCGTGTGCACCGCGGCGCGCGGGGCGGAGCCGTAATCGTCGGGCCGGATCAGCGTCTCGCCCCGCTTCTCGATCAGCGAGGCCAGCGCGCCGACCCGCTCCGGCTTCTCCGGCAGGGCGCGCAGCAGGCCCTTGTTGAAGTAGGTGGCGGGGCGGTGCAGGGCGGCGTCGGGGTGGTGGACGAACTTCATGGGGGGACTCTCCAGAGAGCGAACGTGCTCAGGGCCGTCCGGCCGTGGCGACCAGTGTTTCGAACAGCACGGCGGCGCCGCGGGCGCCGTCGGCGGGGGAGATGTTCTCGACCTCGTTGTGGCTGATGCCGTCCTCGCAGGGGATGAAGATCATAGCCGTCGGCACCTTGCCCGCCACATAGACCGCGTCATGGCCGGCGCCGGACACGATGTCGCGGTGGCTGAAGCCGAAGCCGCGCGCCGCCTCGCGCACAGTGTCGACGAGCGGCCGGGCGAAGGGTGTCGGCGGGAAGTGCCAGAAATCGGCGATCTCGGCGCTCACCCCATGCTCTTCGGCAATCGCGGCGACGGCGGCGCGGAAACGGCGGTCCATGTCGGCCAGCGTGTCGGCATCGGGGTGGCGCAGGTCGACGGTGAAGAAGACGCGGCCGGGGATGACGTTGCGCGAATGCGGATGGACGTCGAGGATGCCGACGGTGGCGCAGGGATCGCCCGCGGTCTCCAGCCCGACGCGCTGCACCGCCTGCACCATGGCCGAGGCGGCGACCAGCGCATCGCGGCGCAGGCGCATCGGCGTCGGACCGGCATGCGCCTCAACACCCGTCACCGTCACCTCGTACCAGCGCTGGCCCTGGGCGCCGGTGACGACGCCGATCTCCTTGCCCTCGACCTCCAGCACCGGGCCCTGTTCGATGTGGGCCTCCAGATAGGCGTGCATCGGGTGGTCGACCGGCGCCTCGCCGGCATAGCCGGTGCGGACCAGCTCGTCGCCCAGCCGCGCGCCGTCCTGCGCCACCTTGTCGAGGATCTCCTCCAGCGTGAAGACGCCGGTGACGACGCCCGATCCCATCATCGGCGGCGAGAAGCGCGAGCCTTCCTCGTTGGTCCAGACCGCGACCTCGACCGGGTGCAGGGTTTCCACGCCGCGGTCGTTCAGCGAGCGCACCACCTCCAGCGCCGCCAGCACGCCGAACACGCCGTCGAAGCGTCCGCCGGTCGGCTGGGTGTCGAGATGGCTGCCCATCACGACCGGGGGCAGGCTGTCGTCACGGCCCTTGCGGCGGGCGAAGATGTTGCCGATGCGGTCGACGCTGACGGTGCAGCCGGCGGCCTCGCACCAGGAGACGAACAGGTCGCGGCCGGCCTTGTCCTCGTCCGACAAAGCGAGGCGGCAGCTGCCACCCTTCGCGGTGGCGCCGATCTTCGCCATCTCGGCGAGGCTGTCCCACAGGCGCTGGCCGTCGATGGGCAGGTTGGAGGGGAGGGACATGGGTGGCTCCGGGGGTGTTTGTTGGTTGTGTTTGAGTGAGGAGGTGTCGGCTGGCGATGCCCCCACCCCAACCCTCCCCCGCTGGGCGGGGGAGGGGGCAAGTGCTTAGGCGGGAGAGCGGCGGCAGTCCCTCCCCCGCCCAGCGGGGGAGGATAGGTGGGGGCAAGTGAGGACGTAGACCTAAGCCGCCACCTCACGCCGCTCCCGCGCCCTGAGGTCGACCATCGCCAGCACGGCGCGCAGCATCGGCACATGCACGCCGCAGCGCTCCGCCAACTCGATCACCGAGCCGAGGATCGCCTCCAGCTCCAGCCGGCGGCCGGCCTCATAGTCCTGCAGCATCGAGGTCTTGAAGTCGCCGACGCCGGCGGCCATGGCGATGCGCTCGTCGACGCTGGTGGTGAAGACCACGCCCAGCTTCTCGGCCACCGCCTTGGCCTCCAGCATCATGGCGCGGCCGGTCTCGCGGGTGCCGGGATCGTTGCACAGGCGGCCGAGCGTCGATCCGGTCAGCACGCTCAACGGGTTGAAGGCGAGGTTGCCCCACAGCTTCACCCAGATCGCCTGCCGGATGTCGGCGGTCTTCGCCGGCTGGAACCCGGCCTGCCCGAACAGCGTCACGATGCGGTCCACCGCCGGGTTGTCGCGGCCGGCCACGTCGCCCCCGATATCACCGAACACGAAGCGCTGGTCGCTGACATGGCGCAGCCGGCAGGGACCGTCGCCCTCCACCGCGACGAAGGTCGTCGCGCCGACCACGCGGTCGGGGTCGATCGAGCGCCACAGCAGCCCGTCGGGATCGATGCTGGCGAGCGGCCGGTCGGCCAAGGGCTCCGGCTGGCGGTGCGGATACCACCAGGGGATGCCATTGACCATCGGCACGATGGCGGTCTCCGGCCCCAGCAGCGGGGTCAGCGTGTCGATGGTGCCGCGCAGCGCATGCGACTTGACGCAGAGGAACACCAAATCCTGCGGCCCAAGCGAAAGGCTGTCGTCGGTGACGCGCGGGTTGAGGCGGGCGACGCGGTTCAGCGGCGTCACCATGGTCAGGCCGTTGCGGCGGATGGCGGCGGCGGAGTTCGGCCGGGCGACCAGCGTAACCTCCGCCTCCGTCGCACCCAGCCGGGCGGTCAGCAGACCGCCGACCGCACCGGCCCCGATGATGGCGACCTTCATTCAGTGCGCTCCCGCCGGGACTTGTTGCAGGTCGTCCGGGATGTGCCAGCCCTTGCCGGGAATGGCGTCGAGCAGGCTGCGGGTGTAGGTGTCGCGCGGATGGGTGAACACCTCCCGTGCCGTGCCCATCTCGACGATCTTGCCGCGGCGCATCACCGCGATGGTGTCGCAGACCTGGGCCGCCACCCGCAGATCGTGGGTGATGAACAGCATGGCGAGGTTCAGGCGCTTGCGGATGTCGTCCAGCAGTTCCAGCACCTGCCCCTGAACCGAGACGTCGAGCGCCGAGACCGGCTCGTCCGCGACCAGCAGCTTCGGCTCCATGGCGAGCGCGCGGGCGATGCCGATGCGCTGTCGCTGGCCGCCGGAGAACTCGTGCGGGAAGCGGTCGGCGGCGGAGCCGTCGAGGCCGACCATCGCCAGCAGTTCCCGCGCGCGGGTCAGTGCCTTGCTCCTATCCTCGCCGAAGGCCACCGGCCCCTGGGCCACGATGTCGCCGACGCGGTGACGCGGATTCAGCGAGGCGTAGGGGTCCTGGAACACCATCTGCACCGCCCGACGATAGGGCCGGAAGCCCTTGCGGTCGAGCGCCAGCAGGTCGGTGCCCTCGAACAGGATGCGGCCCGAATCCGGCTTGATGAGGCCGACGATGGAGCGGCCGAGCGTCGATTTTCCGGACCCGGATTCGCCGACCAGACCGACGGTTTCGCCGGGATGGATGGTCAGCGACAGGTCGTCGCCGGCCACGACTTCCTTGGACTTCTTGAACAGGCCGCCGCCGACATGGAAGACCTTGCGCACCTTGTCGGCGACCAGCAGCGGCGCGCCCGCCTTGGCATGGTCGTCGCGGTGTTCGATGTAGTGCGGGACCGAGGCGATCAGCTGCCGGGTATAGGGATGCTGCGGCCGGTTCAGCACCTCGGAGGCCGGGCCGTATTCCACCAGCTTGCCGTGGCGCATCACCGCCACCCGGTGGGCGATCTCCGCCACCACGCCGAAGTCGTGGGTGATGAACATCATGCCCATGTGGCGCTCGGCCTGGATCGAACGGATCAGGTCGAGGATCTGCTTCTGGGTGGTGACGTCCAGCGCCGTGGTCGGTTCGTCGGCGATCAGGATGTCGGGCTGGCAGGCCAGCGCCATGGCGATCATCACGCGCTGGCGCTGGCCGCCCGACAGGCGGAACGGATAGGCCTCGGCCAGTTCGGCCGGGTTGGGCAGGCCGACCTGGGCCAGCAGCTCCACCACGCGGGCGCGGCGCGCCGGGGCGGGCAGGTCGGTGTGCTCGCGCAAGCTCTCACCGATCTGGCGGCCGACCCGCATCAGCGGGTTCAGCGCGGTCATCGGCTCCTGGAACACCATGGCGATGCGGCCGCCGCGAAGGGCGCGCTGGTCCGCCTCCGGCATGGTCAGCACGTCCTTGCCCTTGAACAGCAGGCTGCCGCCGGATACCCGGACATGCGGGGCGGGCAGCAGGCCCATCATCGCATGCGCGGTCATCGACTTGCCGGAGCCGGACTCGCCGACGACGCAGAGGATCTCGTCGGGATTCAGGGTGAAGGTCAGATTGTCCACCGCCAGCGGGCGGTCGGCGCCCGGCGGCAGCGCGATGCTGAGGCCGCGCACATCCAGCAGGGGGGTGTTCATGGCGGCGGTCTCCACGGAGGTGCGCAACAGTTCGAACTGGCTCATCGGATCACCCCCGCGACCGGGCGAGCTTCGGGTTCAGGGCGTCGTTCAGCCCCTCGCCGACGAGGTTCAGCGCCAGCACGGTCAGTACGATGGCGAGGCCGGGGAAGACGCTCATCCACCAGGCCTGCCGGATCACCGTGCGGGCGGCGCCGATCATGTAGCCCCAGCTCATGGCGTTCGGGTCGCCGAGACCGAGGAAGCTGAGCGAGCTTTCCAGCAGGATGGCGGTCGCCACCATCAGCGAGGCGGAGACGATGATCGGCGACAGGCTGTTGGGCAGGATCTGGCGCAGGATGATGGTGGTGTTGCTCTGGCCGGTGGTGATGGCGGCCTGGACGAACTCGCGGGTGCGCAGGCTGAGGAACTCGGCGCGGGCCAAGCGGGCCAGCGGCGGCCAGCTGACGATGGCGATGGCGAGCACGATGGTGGTCAGGCTGGGGGTGAAGATGGCGACCAGCACCACGGCCAGCACGAAGTTGGGGATGGTCTGGAACAGCTCGGTGAAGCGCATGATGGCGTCGTCCACCTTGCCGCCGTGGAAGCCGGCCAGCGCCCCCAGCGTGACGCCGATGGCGAGAGCGGCGGCGGTCGAGGTCAGGCCGATCAGCAGCGACACCCGCGCCCCGTGGGCGATGCCCGACGCGATGTCGCGGCCCAGCATGTCGGAACCGAGCAGTGCGTCGTCGGACAGCGGCGGCTGGAAGGGGGCGGTCGCCATGTCCCACGGATCGCCGGGGAACAGGACGGAGGCGAAGACGGCCAGCACGACGATGGCGAGCAGGATCACCAGCCCCAGGACCGCGCCCTTGTTGCGGGCGAAAGCCCGCCAGAAATCGGATTTCATCATTGCGACACCTGGATACGCGGATCGACGAGGCCGTAGAGGATGTCGGTCAGGATGTTAAACAGGATCACCATGATCGACGTGACCAGGAAGATGCCCAGCAGCACCTGATAGTCGCGCTGCAGCACCGCCTCGAAGGCCAGCCGGCCGATGCCGGGCCAGGCGAACACCGTCTCGATCAGGATCGACCCGCCGACAAGCTGCCCGGCCTGGATGCCGGCCACGGTGATGACCGGCAGGATGGCGTTGCGCAGGACGTGGCGGGTGACGATGCGGCTCTGCGTCAGCCCCTTGGCCTTGGCGGTCTTGACGAAGTCGAGGCTGCGCACCTCCAGCATCGAGGCGCGGGTCAGGCGGGCGTAGCTCGCCATGTAGAACAGCGCCAGCGTGATGACCGGCAGGATCAGGTGGACCGCCACGTCCGCGACATGGGCGAGGCCGGTATAGCCGGCGCCGATCGTCTCGTAGCCGAAGGCCGGCAGCCATCCCAGCTGGATGGAGAAGAACAGGCTCAGCATCAGCCCGATCCAGTAGATCGGCGTGGCGTAGGCCAGGAGTGCCACGATTGTGATGGCGCTGTCGGCCCAGGTGCCGACGGTGATCGCCGCCAGCGTGCCGAGCGCCACGCCCAGCGCCAGCGCCAGCAGGAAGGCGGTCAGCGTCAGCACCAGCGTGGCCGGCAGCCGTTCCGCCAGAATGTCCCAGACGGGCCGCTGCTGCCGGTAGGAGAAGCCGAGATCGCCCTGCACGATCTTGCCGACATAGGTGCCGAGCTGTTCGTAGAGCGGCCGGTCGAGCCCGAACTGCTCGCGCAGCTGCGTCACGAACTTTTCGTCGGCGGCCCCCGCCTCGCCCGCCATCACCATGGCCGGGTCGCCGGGGGCGGCGTGGACGAGGAAGAAGTTCATCACCACGATGGCGATCAGGATCGCGGCGGCCTTGACCAGGCGGCTCGCGAAGAGTTGGGCGAATCCCAGCATGGGCAGGTTCCTAATTCTGGCCCTCTCCCGTCCCGGGAGAGGGAGGGGACCCGCCGAAGGCGGGGAGGGTGAGGGGTGATCCAAGAATCCCGCAGCGCATGGTTCCTTGCGCTACCCCTCACCCTTCCCATGCTCCGCATGGGCCCCTTCCCTCTCCCGGGGCGGGAGAGGGAGGTCTCATCACTTCGCCAGCCAGACGCTCTCATAGGTGTCGTTGACACCGATGGCCGTCGTGTTGGCGTTCTTCACCCGCTTGTCGAGGAAGGTCGGGAATTCCATTTCCAGCAGCCACACGACCGGCAGCTCGTCGGACAGGATGCGCTGGACCTCGCTGTACTGCTCCTGGCGCTTGGCCGGGTCGATCTCCTGCGAGGCCTTGGCGAACAGTTCGTCCACCTTCGGGTTGGAATAGCCCATGGTGTTGGAGAACATCACGCCCTTGCGGATGTTCGACGAGATGTAGGTGCGGGCGACGCCCAGCGCCGGATCGCCGTACTGGTAGACGAAGTTGGTGGTGATCTCGTAGTCCCAGTTGGCGACGCGCTGGTTCCAGCCGGCGGCGTCGGTGCTTTCCAGCACCACGGCGATGCCGACCTTGCCGAGCGCCTGTTTCAGATACTCGCCCAGCCGGGTCCAGGTCTCGCCATAGGGCATCGGCATGATCTTGACGGTGGCGCGCACGCCCTTGCCGTCGGGCTTCAGGCCCATCTCGTCCAGCAGGGCCTTGGCCTTGGCAAGATCGGGCTCGTAGGTGGTGACCTTCGGGTCGTAGAACTTGACGACCGAATTGATCGGACCGGTCGGCACGCGGCCCAGACCGAACCAGATCTTGTCGCGGATGAACTTGCGGTCGATGGCGTAGGCGATGGCCTTGCGGAAGCGCTTGTCATCCAGTGGCTTGACGCGGTGGTTGATCTCCAGCCACGACAGCGGCGCCACGAACTCGTAGCCGGCGGTGGTCATGGTCAGGTTGGGCAGCGCCTTCATGCGCGGAACCTCGAAGGGTTCCAGGTCGCTGTACTGGGTCTGCTGCACCTGACCGCTTTCCAGCGCCAGCGAGCGGCTGGCGGCGTCCGGGATCACGCGGAAGGTGATGCCGTCCAGATAGGGCAGGCCTTCCTTGTAGTAATCCTCGTTGCGCACGAGCTGGATATAGCTGCCCTTCACCCATTCCTTCAGCTTGAACGGGCCGGTGCCGATGGGGGTGTTGTTGGCGGGGTTGGCGCGGTAATCGCTGCCCTCATAGAGGTGGGCCGGCACGATCGGGGCCGACGACACCTCGAAGGCCTGGATGAAGGCCGGGAAGGGTTCCTTCAGCTTGAATTCGACGGTGTGATCGTCCAGCGCCGTGATCGATTCGCAGCGGCTGAAGACGGCGCGGGCGCGCGGGTGGACCTCCATCAGGAACTTGGAGGTGGTGAAGACGACGTCATTGGCGGTGAAGGGCTTGCCGTCGTGCCACTTGACGTTCTCGAACAGCTTGAAGGTGTAGGTCAGCCCGTCCGGCGACACCGTCCAGCTCTTGGCCAGCGACGGCATCGGGTTCAGCTTCTGATCGTAGGTCAGCAGACCCTGATAGATCTTGCCGGCGACGGTCTGGGTCGGACCCTGCTGGTTCAGGCCCAGCATCAGGGTCGGCGGCTCCGGCTGCACGATGGAGTTGAGGACACCGCCGCGGACCGGCGTCTCCTGGGCCATGGCCGGGGCGGCGACCAGGGCGGCCGTGCCGGGAATGGCGAGTGCCGCGGCCAGCAGGCCGGCGGCGGCGGCGCGGTGGAACCCGCGGGTGAAACCGCCCTGAAAATTGCGGCGGAAGCTGGCGGGGATACCGGTAAGGCGTCTGGTCATCGGGTGTCCTCGTCTCCAGAAGTGTGTCGGTGTGGTTTGCGACCCTGTCGTGTCGGTGCTTTTTGTTGGGAGGTGTGGGCTTCGATTGCCCCCACCTAACCTCCCCCGCTGGGCGGGGGAGGGACTGCCGCCACTCTCCCGTACAAGCGCTTGTCCCCTCCCCCGCCCAGCTCTCGCACAAAGCTTTGCTTTGTGCTGACGCGGCAGGCGGACCGTAGGTCCGCTGGGAGCGGGGGAGGGTTAGGGTGGGGGGCTAACTCCGCATTCACCGCGGCCCCACCGGCCCGGACGTGCTGTCCAGCCAGCGCAGCAGCGCGTCCCATTCCAGGACGCCGGCGCGGGGATAGGCGCGTTCATATTGCTGCGCCGTATGCTCGCAGACCTCCGGCGACGGATAGATCAGCGGACGGCCGCCGGCCATCGCCATGATCTGCTGCTTGCAGGCCTGCTCCAGGTAGTACATCAGCACCGCCGCCTCGGCGACGTCCTGGCCGGCGGTCAGCAGGCCGTGGTTGCGCAGGATCATGCTGTGATGGCTGCCGAGATCGGCGACCAGCCGCTCCCGCTCGGCCAGATCCAAAGCGATGCCTTCGTAGGTGTGGTAGGCGATGCGGTTGTACCAGCGCAGCGAATGCTGGGTGATCGGCAGCAGCCCGTCGGCCTGGGCGCTGACCGCCATGCCGGCATCGGTGTGCAGGTGGATGACCGCGCCGACGTCCGGGCGGGCGTGGTGCACGGCGCTGTGGATGGTGAAGCCGGCGGGGTTGATGGCGTCGCCCTCGCGCCCGTCCACCAGATTGCCGTCGATGTCGACCTTCACGAGGTTGTCGGGCGTGACCTCGTGGAACATCAGGCCATAGGGGTTGATCAGGAAATGGTCGGGCGTGTCGGGGATCCGCGCCGACATGTGGGTGTAGATCAGGTCGGTCATGCCCAGCCGGTCGAACAGCCGGTAGGCGGCGGCCAGATCGGTGCGCACCTTCCACTCCACGTCGGAATAGGTATGGCTGGTACGGGGGGCGTGGGCGGCGGTGGCGGTCAGCGTCTCGGCGATCATCGGGCGGGTCTCGTCGGGATTAGAGGTCAAACGGGTTCCAGGCCGCACCAGCCGGCGATGAACAGCGCCAGCACGCGGGTCACGTCGCGCAGGCTGTCCAGCGACACCGACTCGTCGATGCCGTGGATGCGCGTCGCCTCCGGCCCGTAGCAGGTGGCGGGCGTGTCGCCATAGAGCTGGAAGAAGCGGGCGTCGGTGGTGCAGGTCAGCGCCACCAGTTCCGGATCGCCGCCGCGCACGGCGCGATGGCTGTCGGCCAGCATGGTGACCAGCGGATGGGCCGGGTCGATCTCGCAGCCGGCGGCCTGGAAGCCGTTCCACTGCAGTTCGATGCCGACGCCGGAAAGGGCCGGGTCGGTGGAGCGCGCCAGCTCCACCGCCCGGGTGACCTCGGCGCGGACCGCCTCCGGCTCCTGCCCGGGGAAGAAGCCGAGCCGGAGGTCGAGCGCGCAGCGCGTCGGGACTGACGACGGCCACTCACCGCCCTCGATCCGGCCGAGATTGACGTTGACGGGATGGGCATGGCCGCAGAAGGCGGGGTGGCGGCAGGACGGCTCGTTCCACCGCACCTCCAGCGCCTTCAGGTGGGCGGCCAGGGCATAGGCCGCCTCGATGGCGTTCACACCCGCCGAGGTGTCCAGCACATGGGCCGGCGTGCCGGTCAGCACCAGCCGCAGCCACATCACCCCGACCTGGGCGATGGAGATGGAGTGGTTGAACGGCTCGGGGATCACGGCGGCGTCGGCGCGGTAGCCGCGATGCAGGCAGGCGAGAGCGCCGTTGCCGGTGCACTCCTCCTCGATCACCGACTGCAGATAGACCGGGGCGGCCGGCTGATAGCCCAGCGTGCGCAGGGCGGCGAAGGCGGCGGTGTAGGCGGCGATGCCGGCCTTCATGTCGCCGGCGCCGCGGCCGTAGAGGCGTCCGTCGGCGATGCGCGGCTCGAAAGGCGGGGTGGTCCACAGCTCCGCCGGGCCGGCCGGCACGACGTCGATGTGGCCGTTCAGGATCAGCGAGCGGCCCTTCGCCTCACGCGGCTTGTGCACGCCGACGACATTCTCGCGCCCGGCATAGGCGCCGGGGAGAACCGGCGGCGAGAAGCCGGGCATGCGGGAGATCGCCTGCTCGTCGATGTCGAACCGGTCGACCTCCAGCCCCAGTGCGGCGAAGCGGTCGGCCATCAGCGCCTGCGCCCCGGCCTCCTCCCCCAGCAGCGAGGGCTGGCGGACGAGGTCGGTCAGATGCGACACGCACCCGCCCTGCGCCGCATCGGCGGCTTCCAGGATCGCGGCGCGCAGGCCGGTGTCCGGCAACGCATGGTCGAGACGGTCGGCCGTATCTCGTGTCATTCAGAATCCTCTTCGCCATTGCAGCAGGACTGCGCAGGCTGGTGGAAAAAGACGAGGCAGTGGCGTCGCAGCCTATCCCCAATGGATATGGCCGCCATATCGGCGCGTTATGCAGTGTCCGGTTTGGCGATGTTTGAGGGTCGCCATGTGTCGATTAGGCGACGAACAAATCGATCAGGCAAATAAGCATTTTTCATTTTGCCCATGAATCTGATTTATGCCGCAGTTGCTCACAGCACGATCATGTGCGTAGAATTTGGGCGGCGGCAGGGATGCACCGGAATCGGGCACCGATGAAGAAGGCAGGGCGTTGATGGAAAGCGAGGCGGAACGGCAGGCATTGGCCCGTCTGGGCCAGCAGATGGACTGGAACCTGCTGCGCACCTTCATGGTGATCGTGCAGGAAGGGAGCTTCACCAAGGCTGCGGTCCGCCTGTTTTTGACGCAGCCGGCGGTCAGCCTCGCGCTGAAGCGGCTGGAGGAACAGCTTGGCCGCACCCTGATCGACCGCGGCCCCGGACGTTTCGCCGTCACCGCCGCCGGCGAGCAGGTCTATGACGAGGCGGTGTCGATCCATGCCACCGTGTCCCGGCTGGGCGCCCTGGTGCGCGACGCCAAGGACGAGATCAGCGGCCATGTCCATATCCTGATGACCAGCCGGATCCAGACCCCGCTGCTCGACCGCTCGCTGCGGGAGTTCCACCGGATGTACCCGCAGGTGACCTTCCGCATCGATGTGATGGCGTCCGCCGACGCGCACATCGCGTTGCAGCAGCGGGTCGGCGCGATGGCGATCTGTCTGCTCCGCGAACCGATCCCCGGCCTGTCCAGCCAGATCTTCCTGCGCCAGACCTACCGGCTCTATTGCGGCCCCGGATTCCGCCTGTTCGGCCAGCACGACATCGACATCGCCGAACTGCGGCACGAGAATTTCGTCTCCTTCACCTCCGACCAGATCGACGGCGCCCTGTCGCCGCTGACCCTGTTCCGCGCGCGGGAGGGGTTCGCCGGCCGTGTCGTCGCGTCGTCCGCCAATCTGGAGGAGGTGCGGCGCATGATTCTCTGCGGCCTCGGCATCGGCCCGCTGCCGGAACACATCGCCGCCCGCGACGTCGATGACGGGCTGCTGTGGGAACTGCCGCCCTACGAAGGCATCGCGCCGGTCAACGTCCACCTGATCTGGAACGACCAAGCCAAACCGAACCGTGCCGAGCGGGCGTTCCTGGAGTATCTGCAAACGGCGTTGGCGACGGCGCCGGCCAGGGAATTGGCCGGAGAGGCGGCGGAATCGCCGCCGCTGGCGACGTCACAGCCGCTCTGACCGTAACGATACCTCCGCTCGGCGGTTGTTGTGACGACGGCCGGCTTCATCCCCGGCCGCCCCCCGAAATCAGGAGGACGTCATGGATAAGAATCGCACTGAAGGCGCCATGGACAAGGCCAAGGGCAGCATCAAGAAGGGCGTCGGCGAGGTCACCGGCGACGAGAAGATGAAGGCCGAAGGCGCGGCCGACAAGACGAAGGGCAAGGTCGAGAGTGCCGTCGGCGGTGTCAAGGACGCCCTGAAGGGCAAGAGCTGAGGCGACGAGGCCCCGCGGCACGGTCGCCGCGGGGCCTCCCCCCACCAGGGAAAGCCCGCCATGCTCAGTGGGGTCTCGCCCGGACGCTTCCTCCGGGACCTCTATCGCGCGACGACCGAGGACAATGTCTTCAACGGAGCCGCCGCACTCGGTTTCTACCTGACGCTCGCCCTGTTCCCGGCGCTGATCGCGACGATGAGCATCATCCCCTATCTGCCCATCGACAATGTGGATCGGGCGATCATGGATCTGCTGGGGCAGGCGCTGCCCGATCAGGCGTCCGGCATGGTCCGCGACGTGGTGGGGCAGGTGACGGGGGAGCGGCGCGGCGGGTTGCTGTCCTTCGGCCTGCTGGGAACGGTGTGGGCGACCACCACCGGCATGTATGCCGTGATGCAGCAGCTCAACATCACCTATGACGTGAAGGAGGCGCGGAGTTTCCTGCACGCCCGGCTGGTGGCGCTGGGATTGAGCCTTCTGTTCGAAGTGCTGGTGATCGGCGCCTTCTCGCTGATCGTGATGGGCGGCATCCTGCAGGACTGGATCGGCAACCGGTACGGCTTTTCCGGCGTGTTGCTGACGTTTTTCGCGACCTTCCGCTGGGTCGTCATCGTCCTGGCCCTGCTGCTGGGCTTGGCGGTGATCTACCGCTATGGCCCGAACGTCAGGGAGCGCTTCGTCTTCATCACCCCCGGCAGCGTGGTCGGCGCCGCCCTGCTGATCGCCGCCTCGCTCGGCTTCTCGCTCTATGCCGGCCATTTCGCCGATTACGACGCCACCTACGGCAGCATCGGCGCGGTCATCACGCTGATGCTCTGGCTCTACATCGCCGGGCTGGTGATCCTCCTCGGTTCGGAAATCAACGTTCTGTGGAGGCGATACGGCGGCAGCCGACACCAACGACCACTCACCGCAAAGGAGTAACGGCCATGGGTATCATCGCTTGGATCATCCTGGGCCTGATCGCGGGCTTCATCGCCTCCAAGATCGTGAACCAGTCGGGGCAGGGCGTCGTCATGGACATCGTGCTGGGGATCGTCGGCGCGCTGGTCGGCGGCTTCCTGATGAGCATCATCGGCGGCGCCGGGATCACCGGCTTCAACATCTGGAGCATTCTGGTCGCCATCTTCGGCGCCATCGTCGTCCTGTGGATTTACCACGCGGTCGCGGGCCGGCGGACGGTGGGCTGACGATTGGACAGCTATCACAATGCTCCGTCGGCATGGGATAAGCTGTCCATTCGACTCCGATCACTCGACCGTATTGATGAACGTCCAAGGTTATCCGCTTCCTGCCGGCGCCGGACGGCGCCGGTGAGCCCTCTATCGGCCGGGGATTCTCCGCCCGTCTTTGCGACCGGGGCGGGAGAGATGGGTCCGCTCATGCACAGCCATGACTGGGCGGCCACGCCGCTCGGCGCGATGGAGGGCTGGCCGCAGGACCTGCGTGCCACGGTCCGTCTGATGCTGCGGTCGCGGCAGGCGATGTTCATCGGCTGGGGACCGGACGTCACCTTCCTCTACAATGACGCCTATCTGAACATCCTCGGCCCCCGTCACCCGCAGGCGCTGGGCCGGCCGATGAGCGAGGTCTGGCCCGACGCCTGGCCGCAGGTCCGTGACCTCGTCCGCCGCGTCTATGACGGCGAGCCGTTGCTGCAAGAGGATTTGCGCATCCCGCTGGTGCGGCACGGAGCGGCCGAGGATTGCTATTTCACCTTCTCCTACACGCCGATCGCCGATGAGGCCGGGCGTACCGGCGGCTTCCTCTGCATCGTCGCCGAGACGACGTCGGCGGTGGAGCGCGTGCGGACGGAAGAGGAGGTGCGGCGCGCCAACGAACGGCTGCGGGCGGAGGGCGAGCGGCTGCGGGCGCTGTTCCGGCAGGCGCCGGGCTTCATGTATGTCTGGCGCGGGCCCGACCATGTCTTCGAGATGGCGAACGACGCCTATTTCGACTTGATCGGCCGCCGCGACATCATCGGCAAACCGGCGCGGGAAGCGCTGCCGGAGATCGTCGGACAGGGCTTCTTCGAACTGGCCGATCGGGTTTATGCGGCGGGGGAGCCCTTCGTCGGCGAGGGGATGCCGGCGCGGATCGCCCGGCGGCCCGGCGCGCCGCTGGAGGAGCGTTTCGTCACCTTCGTCTTCCAGCCGATCCGTGACGACCAGGGTCGGGTCATGGGCCTGTTCGTCCAGGGCAGCGACGTGACGGGCATGAAGCGGACGGAGGAGGCGCTGCGCGAGAGCCAGCAGCGGCTGCACATCGCCCAGGATGCCGGCGGGATCGGCACCTTCGAACTGCGCGCCGACGGCATGCTGGCGGTGTCGCCCGAATTCTGCCGGCTGTGGGGCATCGGGGAACGCCCGCTGGTGCGGCTGGAGGAATTGGTCGCCCTGATCCACCCGGATGATCGGCCCAATCTGAACACGCTGCGGCCCGGACAGGTGCCGACGGATGGGCTGGGCTATGTCGAATACCGCATCAATCGGCCGGACAGTGGGGCGGAGCGCTGGATCGCCCGGCGGGCGCAGGCGGTCACGGGAGGCCGGGACGGCGAGGGGACGCGGATTCTCGGCGCCTGCTACGACATCACCGACCGCAAATGCGCCGAAGACGCGCTGCGCGCGCTGAATGCGACGCTGGAGCAGCGCGTGGCGGAGCGGACCGCCGACCGCGACCGCATGTGGCGGCTGTCCACCGACGTCATGCTGGTGGCCCGGTTCGACGGCACGATGACCGCGGTCAACCCGGCCTGGACAACCCTGCTCGGCTGGGACGAGGCGGAGCTGCAGAACGCGGATTTCCTCAAATTCATCCATCCCGCCGACCGCGCGGCGACGGTGGCGGAGGTCGGCCGGCTGAAATCGGGCCTGACCACCCTGCGGTTCGAGAACCGCTATCGCCACAAGGACGGATCCTATCGCTGGATCTCCTGGACCGCGGTGCCGGACGACCGCTTCATCCACGCGGTGGGACGCGACGTGACGGCGCGCAAGGACTCCGAGGCGGCGCTGCGCCGGGCCGAGGATCAGCTGCGTCAGGCGCAGAAGATGGAGGCGATCGGCCAGCTGACCGGCGGCGTGGCGCACGACTTCAACAACCTGCTCCAGGCGCTCAGCAGCTGCCTGACCATGATCGGCCGCCGCAGTGCCGAGCCGAAGCTGGCGCCGCTGCTGGAGGCGGGCATGCAGGCGGTCGACCGTGGCGCCAAGCTGGTGCAGCAGTTGATGGGCTTCGCCCGCCGAAACAGCCTGCGCCCGGAGCCGATCGACGTGCGCGACCGCGTGCTCGGCATGGCCGGATTGCTGGAACGCGCCATGCGCGCCGACATCCGGCTGGAAACCCGCTTCGCCCCCGGCCTCCGCCCGATCGAGGCGGACCCGACGCAGTTCGAACTGGCCCTCATCAACATGGCGGTGAACGCGCGCGACGCGATGCCGGAGGGCGGCACGCTGTCCATCGAGGCGGAGAACCTGACGCTCGGTCCCGGCGATGCGCCAGGATTGAATGGGGCGGGATTGGAGGGGCAGTTCCTGCGTCTGACGGTCGCCGACACCGGGACGGGAATGGCGCCGGAGGTGGCGGCGAAGGCGTTCGACCCCTTCTTCACCACCAAGGAGGTCGGCAAGGGCTCCGGCCTCGGTCTGGCGCAGGTCTATGGGCTGGCTCGGCAGGCGGGCGGCACCGTCTGGATCGAAAGCCGGCCGGGGGAGGGAACCCGCATCGTCCTGCTGCTGCGCGCCACGGCGCGGGTGCCGCGGGCGCCGGCCGTTTCCGCCGACGTTTCCGCCGACGTGGCCGGGCCGTTCATCACGGGTGCGCGGGTGCTGATGGTGGAGGACGATCCGGTCGTCGCCTCCTCCGTCGCGTCGGCGCTGGAGGAAAGCGGCTGGACCGTTCTGCGTGCCGGCTCCGCCGACGAGGCGCTGCCGCTGCTGGCCGGCGACGAGCGGATCGACCTGCTCTTTTCCGACGTGGTGATGCCGGGCCGGCTGAGCGGCATCGATCTCAGCCGCGAGGCGGCCATCCTGCGCCCCGGCCTGCCGGTGGTGCTGACCACCGGCTACAGCGAGGATGTGGCGCGCACCGAAGGCATCGCGGTGCTGTCGAAGCCCTACCGGATCGACACGCTGCTGCAGGCGCTGCACAAGGCGGTGGGGAAGGTCCGGGGATAGTCGCCCTCTCCCGTCCCGGGAGAGGGAGGGGACCCGCCGAAGGCGGGGAGGGTGAGGGGCTATCCGAACATGGACCTTGATTCTTGCTTCACCCCTCACCCTTCCCATGCTCCGCATGGGCCCCTTCCCTCTCCCGGGGCGGGAGAGGGAGTGTTAGGCGCATCGCCCGTCCCAAAGCCTCATAGACGCGCGGGTCACCCATCTGGGCGACGTTGAAGCGCAGAAACCCGGATGCCGATCGCGAGACGCTGAACTCGTTGCCGGGGGCGAGCACGACGTTGTCACGGAGGGCGGCGCGGGCGACGTCGGCGGCGTCAAGCCCGTCCGGCAGGCCGCACCAGAGATAGAAGCCGCCGCGCGGCATCAGCCATGGCCGCAGGCCGAGCGCTTCCAGCCGGTTGGCCGTCTCGCGCCGAAGCCGCGCCAGACGGCGGCGGAGACCGTCGAGATGCTTGCGATAGCTGCCGTCGTTCAAGGTCGCGAGGACGAGTTCGGCCGCGGCCGGGCTGGGGCCGCCGAAATTCGTCGCCACCTGCAGATCGACCAGCGCCTCCACCCACTCCGGCCGCGCCGCGATGTAGCCGCAGCGGATCGAGGCGGACAGCGTCTTGGAGAAGCTGCCGATCCGGATGACGCGGGCCAGCCCGTCGAGGGCGGCGAGGCGGGGTGACGGCTCCGGCTCGAAGCCTGCGAAGATGTCGTCCTCGACGATGGTGAGGGTATCGGCGGCGGGATCATGGGCTGCGGCGGCGCAGAGCAGCCGGTGGGCGGTCTGCGGCGTCATCGTCGCGCCGGTCGGGTTGTGGAGCGCCGAGTTGGTGATGTAGAGGCGTGGCCGGTGCGTCGCCAGCGCCTGGGCGAACAGGTCGGTGTCCGGACCGGTCCGGGTATAGGGCACGCCGACGACCCGCGCCTGATGGGCGCGCAGCAGGGCCTGGAAATTGAAATAGCAGGGATCGTCGACCAGCACCGTGTCGCCCGGCCGCAGCAGGAAACGGCAGATCAGGTCGATGGCCTGGGTTCCCGACGCGGTCAGCAGGATCTGGTCGGCGCCCGCCTCCATCCCTTCGTCGGCGAACTGGCGCGCCAGCAGCCGGCGCAGCGGCAGCGATCCGCGCGTGCCGCCATAATCCGCCAGCAGGCCGTCGTCGGCGCGCGCGAGCTGGCGGATCGCCCGGCGGATCGCCGCGTTCGGCATCCAGTCGGCCGGCAGCCAGCCGCATCCCGGCTTCAGCATGTCGGCTCCGGCATCCAGCGACTGCCGCGACACCCAGAAGGGATCGATGGCGCGGTCGAGCCGTGGCTCCGCCTCGGCCAAGGCCAGCGGCGGCGTGGCGCCGGCGACATAGAAGCCGGACCCCGGCCGCGACCGGATCACGCCTTCGGCCGCCAGCCGGTCATAGGCCTCCACCACGGTCGAGGCCGACACGCCCATGGTGGCGGCGAAGCTGCGGATCGAGGGCAGCTTTTCCCCCGGCGACAGGGTGCGGCTCGCCATCCTGCGGCGGATCGCGTCCATCACCTCGCCGGTTCGGGTGCCCGTTCTGCCGGTCATGGCTCCACCACAGGAAAGTGTATCGCTCTGTAAACCAGTACAGTTCGGCGGAATTGTATTGGACTGTCGCTGTCGCCGCCAGCATCCATCGCGCTAGCATCGCGGCACGAGGTCGGGTGCGGAAAAGGAAGACGGGATGCGACGGACGATAGAGGGACAAGGGGCGGCGGGATGGGGCAGCGGGCTGCTCGGCGTGCTCATCTTCAGCGGGTCGCTGCCGGCGACGCGGGTTGCGGTCGGCAGCTTCACGCCGCTGTTCCTGACGGCGGCGCGGGCGGTGATCGCGGCGGCCCTGGCGGCGGCGCTGCTGGCGCTGCTGCGGCAGGCGCGGCCGGCGCGCCGCGACCTGCCCTCGCTCGCCATTGTGGCGCTGGGCGTCGTCGCCGGCTTTCCGCTGCTGACCGCATTGGCGCTCCAGCACATCACGTCGGCGCAGTCGATCGTCTTCATCGGCCTGTTGCCGCTCGCCACCGCCCTGTTCGGGGTGCTTCGGGCCAGGGAGCGGCCACGCCCCGCCTTCTGGCTGTTCGCAACGGCGGGAAGCCTGACCGTCGCCGGTTTCGCCCTGTGGCAGGGCGGCGGCGCGTCGCTCGCCGGCGACCTGCTGATGGTTCTGGCGATCCTGCTCTGTGGACTTGGCTATGCCGAGGGGGCGACCCTGTCGCGCCGGCTGGGCGGCTGGCAGGTGATCTCGTGGGCCTTGCTGCTGGCGCTGCCGGTGATGGCTGTGGCGGCGCTGGCGACCATGCCGGACGACTGGACCGGCATCGCGACGCCGGCCTGGATCGGGCTCGGCTATGTTTCGGTGTTCAGCATGCTGGTGGGCTTCGTCTTCTGGTATCGCGGGCTGGCGCTGGGCGGCATCGCCGGTGTCGGGCAGCTGCAGCTGCTCCAGCCCGCCTTCGGCCTGATCCTGGCCGGGCTTCTGCTGCGCGAGCCGGTCGCCTGGACCATGATCGCCGCCGCCGGGCTGGTCGTGCTGTGCGTCGCCGGGGCGAAGCGGTTCGCCTGAGCGGGGTGGCTAGACCAGTCCCTGAGCCTTGACGCCGGCCATCACGACGATGACGGCGAGCAGGGCGAGAACGGTCGCCAGCCCGATCGGCAGGGCGCGGCGGTAGATCGCTCCCTCCGACCGCTCCAGCCCGACGAGGCCGGCGGCCAGCACGATGCGGCCGGGGGTGAGCATGGTGCAGATGCTCCCCGACACGGTCTGGATCGCCGCGATCAGCATCGACGGCAGGCCGCTTTCGGCGGCGAGGCTCAACTGAATGTGCATCATCAGGGCGTTGGATGCGGTGTTGGAGCCGGTCAGCATCCCGGCGGCGGCGCCGAAAATCGGGCTGGCCAACACGGCGAAGCGTCCAGCCGCCTCGCGCCAGGCCTCGCCGAACATCGCCGCCCCGCCGGACGCGGCCATGAAGGTGGCGAACTCGACGAAGACCAGCGTGGCCGCCATCGGCACCAGGGCGGCGCGCAGGGAAGTCCGAACCACCTTCCCGGCCTCGGTCGACGAGAGGCCGGACAGCAGGATGCCGGCGATCAGCACCAGCCATGTCGCCGGATGGCGCAGCAGCGCCAGCGGAGCGAGGCCGTTGAACGGGTCGAGCACCAGCCACCGCCCGGTCCAGTCCGACAGCGGCGGCAGCAGGCGGGTCGCCATCAGCGCAGCGATCAGCAGCCCGTAAGGCCAGAGCCGCCCGACCAGATCGCGGACGCGGATGCCGCTGCGCAGCAGGCGCGGCCCCTCCACCACCAGCAACAGCAGACCGGTCGCCAGCCCGCCGCCCAGTTCCGGCGCGACTAACAGGTTGGTGAGCCAGATCAGCCCGGCCAAACAAAGAAGGAGCGCAACGTCCGACACCCGGTCGGCAAAGCTGGAGCGCAGCCCGGAGGAATGGATCAGCCCCCAGAACACCGGCAGAAGACAGGGCAGAACCACCGCCATCAGCAGGGCACTGGCCGTTCCGAGTTCGGTGAAGGACACGCCGATCAACTCGGCCCCGACCCGGGTGCCGACGCCCATCGCGCCCCAGGCGGCCAGCACCTGACTGAACAGGCCGAGTGCCGCGGACTGCACCGGCGGCAGCCCGATGGTGCGCAGCATGGCGAGGGCGACCACCAGCCCGACGCCGAAGCCGGTCACCGACTCCGCGAAGGGGCCGACCAGGAAGCAGGCGACGAAGACGGCGCGCCGGCGGTTCTCCTGCGCGACCGCGGCGGACCGGGCGCCGCGCGCCTCGAAGGCGCGGTGGAACAGCAGTCCGGCGGCGATGATCGACATCGCGTGCCATGCCAGCCACGCGCCTTCCCCCGCCTTGGTTGCCGCCCCCATGAGCACCATCCCCAGCACCGGGCCGGCCGACGGCTGGGCCGCGGCCATGGTGACGACCATCGTGACGAGCGCCAGCGCCATGCCGACGATCCCGGCGAACAGCAGGCTGACACGGCGGGAGGCGAGCAGCAGGATCGTGCCGACGAGCGGCATCATATGGAAGGCAAGGGGCATGGTGGGGCAGGCGCGTTCCGGTATGAGAGTGCCGGCGCGGGACCTTGGCCGGGGTTAATGCATACTAATATATCTGCGGTGGCGCAACAATCTGCGTCGGCTGTGGTGACCGCGTGCCGGGACATCGGTTTCTTGACGCGCAAACAGCGGGGATATACGATGGGGATATACAATGGAGGTGCGCCATGACGGTCCGGACGTCCCTGTTCCAGTCCAACCGCACTCAGGCCGTTCGTCTGCCCAAGGACGTGTCGTTTCCTGCGCATGTCCGCGAGGTGGTCATCCTGCGTGATGGCGCGCGGCGGCTGATCGTGCCGGCCGATAGCGTGTGGGACGATTTCTTCCAGTCTCCCGGCATCGCTTTCCCCAACCGCGACCAGCCGGAGATGCAGGAACGCGAGGCGTGGTGATGCTGCGCTACATGCTGGACACCAATGTCTGTATCCGCGTCCTGCGCGACCGTCCACAGAGTGCCCGCGTCAGGTTCAATGCGGAGGCGGACGGCCTGTGCATCTCGACGGTGACGCTGGCGGAACTTCTGCACGGTGCGGCCAAATCCGACCACCCGGCCGAGAAACGCCGGGAGGTCGAACGGCTGACCGCCCGATTGGAGGTGCTGCCCTTCGACGACGAGGCGGCCGGACATTACGGGGACATCCGGGCCGATCTGGAGCGCCGGGGCTGCGTGATCGGCCCGTATGATCTGATGATCGCCGGCCATGCGCGCAGCCGCGGACTCGTCGTGATCACGGGTAATCTTGGCGAGTTCGACCGTGTGGCGGGCCTGCGGTGCGAGGACTGGCTGGACGAACCGCGTGGGTCCTGACCGGATCGCCCGCCGCCGTCCGGTCCTGCGGGCCCGGCCTCAGGCCGGCGTGTCGCGGTGGATCTTGAACGGCGCCCAGGACTGGCTCACCGGCATGATCTCGACGCTGTTGATGTTGACGTGCGGCGGCAGGGAGACCACCCAGCGCACCGTCTCGGCGATGTCCTCCGGCTGCAGCGGGTTGGCGCCGGCATAGAGCGCGTCGTAGGCGTCCTTGTTGCCGCCGGTGCGCACCAGGGTGAATTCGCTTTCCGCCAGACCGGGCTCGATGGAGGTCACGCGCACGCCCTGGGCCGACAGGTCGCTGCGCAGGCCGAGCGAGAATTGCCGGACGAAGGCCTTGGTGCCGCCATAGACGTTGCCGCCGGGATAGGGCCAGTTGGAGGCGACGGAGGCGAGATTGACGATCAGCCCGCGCTGGGCGATCAGCCGGGCCAGCAGCAGCCGGGTGATCGTCACCAGCCCGGTGACGTTGGTGTCGATCATCGTCCGCCACTGCTCCAGGTCGCAGTCCTGCGCCGCCGCGGTACCGAGCGCCAGACCGGCATTGTTGACCAGGACGGAGATGTCGGCGAACTCCTGCGGCAGCGACTCCAGCGCGGCGCGGGTCGCCTCCTCGTCGCGGATGTCGAAGCACAGCGGGTGGACCACCGCCGGCCCGCCCAGCGCCTCGACCAGGGCATCAAGCCGATCCTGGCGCCGGCCGGTGGCGACGATCCGCCAACCTTCCGCGACCAGCCGCCGGGCGATGGCATCGCCGAAGCCGGAGGTGGCGCCGGTGACGATTGCCGTTTTCGGGGCGATGTTCGACATTGTGTAATCTTTCCTCATGACGGTTGGACGCTCAGGCCCGGCGAAGGGGTCGATAGCCCCGACCATAGCACGGCCGGCGCGGTTAGAACGTCGGCCGCGCTCCGGGTCCGGTGCCGCCGCATCGGGGCACGTCGGCTTTGACAGGATCGGGACGGTGGTGCAACGATTCGCATGCAGTATCGCATCGCTGCCGCCTTCGACCCTCCAATCTCCTACGGATCGGGAAGCACCCTTCATGATGTTCCGTCTGTTGTCCGCTGCCGGCCTTCTCCTGTCGTCCGTGGCGATGCCCGCGGTGGCGGCGACCGATACGTCTTCGACTCCATCGCCCACCCAGCCGATGGCGGTGAGCTGCACGGTCCTGCTGCCGCCGGCCCCGGTTCCGGGCCTGCCGGGAACCTTGCGCATGGTGGAAAAGCTGACGGTCCCGCCCGGGTCCGACGCCCACCGGCACAAGCACGACATCGACGAGATGATGGAGGTGGTGAGCGGAAGCGGGCGTCTGTCCATCGACGGCAAGCCGGACGTGGAGTTGAAACCCGGCGTCGTGGTGGAAATTCAGCCCGGCACGCTTCACCAGCAGCACAACGGCAGCGAAACCGAGCCGCTCGTCTACACCGCCACCTTCATCGGCAAGGCGGGCGCGCACATGCTGACCCGTTACACCGGCGAGAAGGACCGCACCGCCGGCTGTCCGCACACCCTGCCGAAGAAATAGGGAGCTGCGTCACTCCGGCCACATCAGTCCGACCGGGGTTCTGCCAGGAACAGCCGATAGGCCGGGTTGCCGCTCTCGTCCCAGTAGGGGTATCCGAGATCGTCTAGGCAGCGCCGGAACCGCGTGCGGTCCTTTTCCGGCACCTGGATCCCGGCCAGAACCCGCCCGTAATCGGCGCCATGGTTGCGGTAGTGGAAGAGCGAGATGTTCCAGTCCTGCGCCAAGCCATTCAGGAACTTCAGCAGGGCGCCCGGCCGTTCCGGGAACTGGAAGCGGTAGAGCAACTCGTCCTTCAGCCCGCGCACCCGGCCGCCGACCATGTAGCGGACATGGAGCTTCGCCATCTCGTTGTCGCTCATGTCCAGCACCGGGCAGTCCAGGCCACGCAGCAACTCGATGATCTGGCGCTTTTCCGCGTCGCCCTCGGTCAGCTGGACGCCGACGAAGATCTGCGCCTCGCGGTCGTCGGCATAGCGATAGTTGAACTCGGTGATCGACCGCTTGCCCAGCGCCTGGATGAACTGCCGGTAGGCGCCGGGGCGTTCCGGGATGGTGACCGCCAGCAGCGCCTCGCGCCGTTCGCCGATCTCCGCCCGTTCGGCGATGTGGCGCAGCCGGTCGAAGTTCATGTTGGCGCCGCTGCCGATCGCCACCAGACCCTTGCCCTGCAGCCCTTCGCGCTCCGCGTATTTCTTGAGGCCGGCCAGACCGACCGCGCCCGACGGTTCGGTGATGGCGCGGGTGTCTTCGAAGATGTCCTTGACGGCGGCGCAGATCTCGTCGGTGTTGACGGTGATGACCTCGTCCAGCAGCTCGCTGCACAGCCGGAAGGTCTCGGATCCGACCTGACGAACCGCAACGCCGTCGGCGAACAGCCCGACCTGATCGAGCTGCACGCGCTTTCCCGCCGCGATGGCCGCGCCCATGCTGGCCGCGTCGTCGGGCTCCACGCCGATCACCTTCACGTCGGGACGCAGGAACTTGACGTAGGCGGCCACGCCGGCGGCCAGCCCGCCGCCGCCGATCTGCACGAAGATGGCGTCCAGCGGGTGCGGGTGCTGGCGCAGGATCTCCATGCCGACGGTGCCCTGGCCGGCGATCACGTCGGGGTCGTCATAGGGGTGGATGAAGGTCAGACCCTTCTCCGCCTCGATCTGCCGGGCATGGAGATAGGCGTCGTCGAAGACGTCGCCATGCAGCACGACCTTGCCGCCGCGGCTCTTGACCGCCTGGACCTTGATGGCCGGCGTCGTCCGCGGCATGACGATCACCGCCTTGATCCCCAGCTTCTGCGCCGACAGCGCAACGCCCTGCGCATGGTTGCCGGCCGACGCGCAGACCACCCCGCGCTCCCGCGCCTCCGGCGACAGGCCGACCATCTTGTTGTAGGCGCCGCGCAGCTTGAAGGAGAAGACGGGCTGCAAATCCTCGCGCTTCAGCAGCGCGATGTTGTTCAGGCGCTGCGACAGCCGCGGCATCGGATCGAGCGGGCTTTCGATGGCGACGTCGTAGACGCGCGCGGTGAGGATCTTGCGGACATACTCGTGCATGAACATCGGCCTTCCTGAACAGGTCGCGGCGACCATAGCAAATCCGGCGCGGTCTTGCGCTAGGGAGCCTGGACCGCGCGGAAGGCGAGAGGCACGGCGATGCGCATCACCTCGATGAAACGGCGCAGGCGGGCCGGCTGGTGGCGGGACGGCGGATAGACCAGACTGACGGGCAGGGTTGCCGCCCGCCAGTCCGGCGCCAGTTGCACCAGCCGCCGCGCCGCCAGATCGTCCACCAGCGCCCATTGCGAGCCGATGGCGGCGCCCAGCCCGAGAATCGCCGCGTTGCGGATCGCCTGCAACCCGTCGGTGGACAGGCGCGGTCGGATGGGGAAGCGGGCCGTCTCGCCGGTTCCGGCATGGGTCAGCTCCACCTCGTCCCGGTAGAAGGTGCGCAGAGCCAGCCAAGGCAGCTCCGCCAGCTCGTCCGGATGCCGCGGCAACGGCCGGTCGCCGAGCAGGTCGGGGGAGGCGACGACGATCCGCGGCACCTCCGCCAGCCGCAGGGCGACGACCGACGGGTCGGCCACCTCGCCGACGCGGATGGCGCAGTCGATGCCCTCGCCGATGAAGTCCGGCATGCGGTCGTGCAGGAACCACTCCACCGTCATCCGCGGGTAACGGCGCAGGTAATCGGCCACCGGCCCGATCAACTGCTGCTGCCCGAAGGCGTGCGGCGCAACGATCCGCAGATGGCCTGTGGGCTGGTCGTCGGCGCCGCGCACGTCGCTTTCCAGCATCTGCCAGCCCGCCAGCAGATCCTTGGCCCGCTCGTAGCAGCGGGTTCCGTCTTCGGTCAGGTTCATGCGGTGGGTGGAGCGTTGCAGCAGCCGGATGCCCAGCAGCCGCTCCAGCTGTTGCAGCCGTCGGCTGACCGTCGGCTGGGTGCTGCCCATCTGCGCCGCGGCGGCCGACAGGCTGCCGGACTCGACGATGCGGACGAAGGTCTCAAGCAGGGCGATGCGGTCGCTGCCGACCGCGGAAAGATCAGCGCTCATACGTACAACGTATAGCAAATCTACACGTGCTTCGACTACCGTCCGATCGGACCGGCCGCCATACTCCCCCTCAATCACGCACTCGCACCTCCTTGAGGGGATAAACCGATGTCAACCATTCAATCCGCGCATGCGACGCCGATGGCAAATCCGATGCCCCTGGTGTCCGCGCGCGACAGCGGAATGAGCCGGCCGCTGGTGTTCCTGCTGGCGGCGGGCGCCGGTCTGGCGGCGGCGTCGCTCTATTACAGCCAGCCCATGCTGGGC
Organism: Azospirillum sp. TSH20; assembly: GCF_003115935.1. Taxonomy (NCBI): domain Bacteria; kingdom Pseudomonadati; phylum Pseudomonadota; class Alphaproteobacteria; order Rhodospirillales; family Azospirillaceae; genus Azospirillum; species Azospirillum sp. TSH20. Next base: position 7,042 of record NZ_LGQU01000005.1, on the reverse strand, counting down.
GTTCTCGGCGCCGACATCGGCGCGGCGGACCGGACGGTCGGCTGGGTGCCGACGCTGACGCAGCTGGGATACGCCTTCGGCATCCTGCTGCTGGCGCCGCTGGGCGACCGCTTCGACCGCCGCCGCATCATCCTGGCGAAGGTGGCGGTCCTGGTCGCGGCGCTGCTGGCGGCGGGCTTCGCGCCGTCCATCGGCGGGCTGCTGGCGGCCAGCCTGGTGATGGGCCTGTCGGCGACGCTGGCGCAGGACATCGTGCCCGCCGCCGCGACGCTGGCGCCGGCCGAACATCGCGGACGGGTGGTCGGCACGGTGATGACCGGGCTGCTGCTGGGCATCCTGCTGTCGCGGGTGGTCAGCGGCGTCATCGCCGAGCAGTTCGGCTGGCGCGCCGTGTTCGTCGCCGCCGCCGGCAGCATCGCCCTGCTGGGGGCCGCCCTGTGGCGCGGGCTGCCGCGCTTCACGCCGACGACCGATCTGGGATATGGCGAACTGCTGGGGTCGCTGGTCACCCTGTGGGGCAATCATCCGGGCCTGCGCCGGGCGGCCATCGCGCAGGGCCTGCTGTCGCTGGGCTTCAGCGCCTTCTGGTCGACGCTGGCGGTGATGCTGCATGGCGCGCCGTTCCATCTGGGTGCCGCCGCCGCGGGTGCCTTCGGTCTGGCCGGCGCGGCGGGTGCGCTGGTGGCGCCGGTCGCCGGCCGCATCGCCGACCGCCGCGGCCCGGCCATGATGACCCGGCTGGGCGCCGGTCTGGCCGTGGTTTCCTTTGCCGCCATGACCCTGTCGCCGCTGCTGCCCGAGGGTGCCCGCCTGTGGCTGCTGGTGGCGAGCGCCATCGGCTTCGACCTGGGCGTCCAGGCTTCACTGATCGCCCACCAGACCATCGTCTACGGCATCGACCCGGCCGCCCGCAGCCGCCTGAACGCGGTGCTGATGGTCGGCATGTTCATCGGCATGGCCGCCGGCGCCACCTTGGGCAGTCAGGCGCTGGCCGCCTGGGGCTGGAACGGCGTGGTCGCCGTCGCCACCGCCGCCTCGGCCGCCGCGCTGGCCCTGCGGCTCTTCACCAAATCGGACCGCTGATCGCTGCTTTCTTGGTGAAGACTTCAAGCCTCCCGGAGTTGTGCGACACCGCACAAGTCCGGGAGGCTTCGCCGTCGCGAATTCGTCGAACGGCGGACCCAAGGGGAATGCTCCCGCCCTCCAAAGGGCTGTCGTAAGCGCCATCGCCGGGGAATAAGCTTTTCAATCCCACATGCGGAAATGGGGGGTGTCATGGCCGAGATCGACAAGGCATTCGCGGGGGCGATCCCGGCGCTCTATGACCGCTATCTCGGCCCCCTCATCTTCGAGCCCTATGCGCGCGATCTGGCCGCCCGGCTTGCGGGAATGGAGGGTCGGATTCTGGAAACCGCGGCCGGAACCGGGATCGTGACGCGCGCCCTGGTCCAGACCCTTCCGTCCGGCATCGACATCGTCGCCACCGACCTCAACCAGCCGATGCTCGACCACGCGGCGCAAAAGCTCGACGCGCCGCAGGTGACGTGGCGGCAGGCCAACGCGCTGAGCCTGCCGTTCGAGAATGCCGGCTTCGATGCGGTCGTCTGCCAGTTCGGCGCGATGTTCTTCCCGGACAAGCCGGCGGGTTTCGCCGAAGCGCGCCGGGTGCTGAAGCCGGGCGGCCGCTTCCTGTTCAGCGTGTGGGACCGCATCGAGGAAAACGAGATCACGGCGGTCGTGGATGCCGCCGTCGCGGCTGCCTTCCCGGACGACCCGCCCCGCTTCGTCGCGCGCACGCCCCACGGCTATTACGACAAGGAGCAGATCCGCGAGGAGCTTCGCGGGGTGGGATTCGCCGATATCCGGATCGAGACCGTCACCCTCCGCGGCCGGGCTGCCTCGCCCGCCGATCCCGCCATCGGATTCTGCAAGGGAACGCCCCTGCGCCTTGAGATCGAGGCGCGGGATGCCGGCCGTCTCGACGAAGTGACGGACCTCGCCGCCGAGGCCGTCGCCCGGCATTTCGGCGACGGCCCGATCGACGGCAAGATCCAGGCGCATGTGATAACGGCTATTGCCTGACCCCTCGGCGCGGGTCGGCCGCCACCACCTTGCCCGGATTCATCAGTCCTTGCGGGTCGAACAGGCGCTTGATGCCCTGCATCAGCGCCATCTCCGCCGGTCCCTTGAAGGCGGCGAGCGCGTCACGCATGCTCTGGCCGATGCCATGCTCGGCGCTAATGGTGCCGCCGAGTTCGATGGCTTCGCGGTGGACCGCGGCGCTGATCGCGTGGGCGATGCGGTCCAGCGGTTCGGCCGATGCCCGGAGGCTTTCCGGCAGGATGGCGACCAGATGGATGTTGCCGTCGCCGATATGACCCACCGCCACGACGCGGGCGTCCGGCCGTACCGCCGCGATGGCCGCGGTGGCGCGGGTGACGAAGTCGGGGATGCGGGCGACCGGCACCGCGGTGTCGTGGCCGATGACGATGCCGCTCTTGCGATTGGCCTCCGACACGCTGTGGCGCAGCTTCCACATCGCCTCGGCCTGGGCATGGCTGCGGGCCACGGCGGCGTCGGCGATGCAGCCGTCCTCCAGCCCGGTCGCCAGCAGCTCTTCGAGCCTTTCAACAAGCTCCAGGCCGGACAACGGGTCGGTGATCTCGACCAGCAGATACCACGGCATGATTGTGGTGAGCGGCCGGACCGTGCCGGGCACATGGGCAAGCACCGCGGCCAGTTGTGGTTCCGACAGGACTTCCGCCGTGGTTACCCGATCGCCCAGCGTGCCGCGCAGCCGGGCGAAGACCTGCAAGGCCGACTCCAGAGACGGCAGGGCGATGAAGCCGGTGGCGACGCTCTGCGGGCGCGGAAACAGCTTCAGCGTTGCCGCGGTGACGATGCCCAGCGTGCCCTCCGCCCCGATGAACAGGTGTTTCAGGGCATAGCCGGTGTTGTCCTTGCGCAGGGCGCGCAGCCCGTTCCACAGCGTGCCGTCGGGCAGAACCACCTCCAGCCCCAGCACGAGGTCGCGCATCGGGCCATAGCGCAGGACGGCGGTGCCGCCGGCGTTGGTCGCGATGGTGCCGCCGATCTGGCAGCTGCCCTCGCTGCCCAGGCTCATCGGGAACAGCCGGCCGGCCTCCTCGGCGGCGGCCTGGACGGCGGCCAGGGTGCAGCCGGCCTCCACCGTCAGGCTGTCGCCGATCGGATCGACCCCGCGGATGCGGTTGAGGCGCGACAGGCACAACACGAGGCTGCGGCCGGTGTTATCGGGAATGGCGCCGCCGACCACGCCGGTGTTGCCACCCTGCGGCACCAGCGGCGTGCCCGTCTCGCCGCACAGCCGGACGATGGCCGCCACCTGTGCCGCATCGGCCGGGCGGACCACCGCCAGCGCGGCGCCACGGTAGCGTCCGCGCCAGTCCGCCAGGAAGGGCGCCGTGTCCGCCGGATCGTCCAGCACATGCGCCGACCCGAGGATCGTCCGCGCCCGCTCCACCACCTCCATGCCTGACATGGCCGTCACAGCCCGAGATAGGCGGTCTTGATGCGCGGATCGGCCAGCAGGGTCTTGGCCGAGTCCTCCATCACCACCCGCCCGGTCTCCAGCACATAGGCGCGGTCGGCCAGGCGCAGCGCCAGATCCACCCGCTGTTCGACCAGCAGGATGGTGATGCCGGCGCCGTGCAGGTTCTTGATGGTGTCGGCCAGCGTGTCGACGATGATCGGCGCCAGCCCCAGCGTCGGCTCGTCCAGCATCAGGCATTTCGGATTGGCCATCAGGCCGCGGCCGAAGGCGACAAGCTGCTGCTGCCCACCGCTCATCGTGCCGGCCTTCTGGGTGCGGCGTTCGGCCAGGATGGGGAACAGCTCGTAGACCCAGCGCAGCCGCTCGGCGAAGCCCATGCTGCCCGGCCGGCCGCGCAGAGCGCCCAGCTCCAGATGCTCCAGCACCGTCATTTCGGGGAAAAGCTGGCGGCCTTCCGGCACATGGACCAGCCCGCGTTCGATCACCTGATGCGGCGCCAGCCGGTCGATGCGCTCGCCGTCGAAGGTGATCGTTCCACCGCTCGGCCGCAGCAGGGCGGAGATCGCCTTCAGCGTCGTCGTCTTGCCGGCGCCGTTGGAGCCGACCAGGGTGACCAGTTCCCCTTCCTCGACGGTCAGGGAGACGTTGTGGACCGCCTCGCGGTGGCCGTAGCGGACCTTCAGACCTTCGACCTTAAGCATCGACCGGCTCCCGTCCCAGATACACGCGGATCACTTCGGGGTCGTTCAGCACCTGTGCCGGCGCCCCTTCGGCGATCTTCACCCCATGGTCCAGCACCACCAGCCGGTCGCAGACGCTGGCGACCACCCGCATGTGATGCTCGACCAGCAGCACGGTGACGCCGCGGGCGCGGATGCGGCGGATCATCTCCACCAGCCGCTGGCCTTCTTCCGGGTTCATGCCGGCGGCCGGCTCGTCCAGCAACAGCAGGCGCGGCTCGGCGGCCAGCGCGATGGCGATCTCCAGCCGGCGCTGCTCGCCGTAGGACATGGCGTCGGCCAGCGTGTCGGCCCGGTGGTCGAGATCGCAGAAGGCCAGGATCTCCATGGCCTTGCGCCGCAGCTCCGCCTCTTCCCGGCGATAAGCGGCGTTGCGCAGGATGGCTGCGCCCCAGCCGGTCCGCGTCGTGCGGTAGGCGGCGCTGCGCACATTGTCGAGCGCCGTCAGGCTGGGGAACAGGCTGGTGATCTGGAAGGTGCGCGAGACGCCGCGCTGGCCCATGACATGCGACGGCGCACCGGTGCAGTCGGATCCTGCGAAGCGGATGCTGCCGGATGAGGGCGGCAGCGAGCCGCCCAGCATGTTGAACAGCGTCGTCTTGCCGGCGCCGTTCGGCCCGATCAGCCCAACCACCTCGCCGGCCTGTACCGTCATGGTGACGTCGCGGACCGCGGTCAGGCCGCCGAAGATGCGGGTCAGGTTGCTGACCGCCAGAATCTCTTGAGCGGCGGCGTTCATTTCGCACCTCCCTCGGTGCTGGGCAGGCCGGTGGGCGCCGCCGGCTGGGTGTTCTCCGACTTGTGGGCGTTGCGCCAGCGTTGCCACAGGCTGACCAAGCCGCCCGGCAGGAAGACGACGGTGCCGGTCAGCAGGGCCGCGAAGATGACCATGCGCAGCGGACCGGCGACGCGCAGCGATTCCAGCAGGCCGATATAGACCAGCGCCCCCAGGATCGGCCCCAGGATGGTGCCGCGCCCGCCGATGATGACGACGATGATGAGGGCGGCGACATTGTGGACGCCCATGATGTCGGGGGTGATGACGCGGATGTAGTGGGCGTAGATGGCGCCGCCGATGCCGGCGATGGCGGTGGCGGCGACGAAGCCCAGCAGCTTCGTATGGAAGACGTTGATGCCGAGCGAGGCGGCGAGCGGCGCATTCTCGCGCACCGCCAGGAAGGCGCGGCCGGTGCGGCTGCCGACCAGCGCGTGGCAGAGCCAGGCGGTCGCCAGCACCAGCGCCAGCACCAGATAATAGGTCGGGCGGGCGCTGTCGAAGGCCAGCGGGCCGATCGCCATCGGCGGGATGTCGGTGATGCCCATGGGCCCGCGCGTCAGGTCCACCCAATGGTTGGTGATGGTGAACAGGATGGCGCCGAAGCCCAGAGTCAGGATGGCGAACTGCGGCCCGACCACCCGCAGGGCGGCATAGCCGATCACCAGACCGAACGCCGCCGCCACCAGCCCGGCCAGCGGCAGCCCAAGCAGCGGCGGCAGGCCGAGCTGCGTCGAGAGGATGGCGGAGGTGTAGGCGCCGACGCCGACGAAGGCGGCATGGCCGAAGGTGAGTTCGCCGAGATAGCCGATGACGATGTTGAGGCTGAGCGCCAGCAGCGCATACAGCATCCACAGCACCAGCAGATGTTCCAGATAGGCGTTGCCGGCCAGGAAGGGCAGGACGGCCAATGCGGCCACGCCGCCGGCGATGGCCAGGGTTTGGCCGTGGGAGTTGGTGTTCATCGCAGACCCCGCGCCGTGCTGAACAGGCCGTTGGGGCGCCACAGCAGGACCGCGATGATCATCGCGTAGCCGATCGCCTCCATGAAGCCGAGGGAGATGTAGCCGCCGCCCAGCGATTCGATGACGCCCAGCAGCAGGCCGGCGAACAGGGCGCCGGTGACGCTGCCCAGACCGCCCATGATGACGACGATGAAGCCCTTCAGCACCGCCCAGTTGCCGATGGTCGGGAAGATCATCACCGTGGGGCCGACCAGCGCGCCCGACAGCGCCGCTAGCCCGCAGGCCAGCGCGAAGGTGTAGGTGTGGACCAGCCCGATGTTGATGCCGGTCAGCGCCGCGCCGTCCGGATTCTGCGCCGTCGCCCGCATCATCTTGCCGAAGCGCGAATAGCGGATGAACAGATAGACCGCGATCAGCGCCACCACCGCGGCGGCGAAGACCAGCACGCGCTGCTGGGTCAGCGTCACCGTGCCGATGTCCAGCACTTCGTCGGCGAAGGGGCTCTCGACATATTTGGGATCGGCGCCGAACAGCAGCTCGCCGCCGTTGGCGATCAGCAGGGCGAGGCCCAGGCTGGACAGCAGGATGGTGAACTCGTGATCGCGGCGCAGCGGCCAGAAGATCAGCTTGTTGGCGACGACGCCGAGCCCCGCCACCACCACGGCCGAGATCGCCGCCGCAGCGATATAGTCGAGCCCGAGCAGGGTACCGACGAAATAGGTGATGTAGGCGCCGAGCATATAGAACTCGCCATGGGCGAAATTCACGATGCGCAGCACCCCGAAGACCAGCGTCAGCCCGGTGGCGATGAGCACATAGGCCATCCCGTTGACCAGGCCGTTCGCGATCTGCTGGGCGAAGACGGTGAAATCCATGTCGATTCTTCCTGTCGGGGGGCCGTTATCCCCTCTCCCCCCCGGGGAGAGGGTTAGGGTGAGGGGGGAGCGTGGCGGCTCTTCAGCAAGAATCCACCACGTGCATCCCCCCCCCCCCCCCCCCCCCCCCCGGGGGGGGGGGGGGGGGAGGGGGG
>NZ_LGQU01000058.1:0-35345 GCF_003115935.1 Azospirillum sp. TSH20 | reverse complement strand
TTTAGCGGGTGCCGCTCCACCCTGGGGGGTGGGGCATGCCCCACCCCCCAGGGCTTCTTCTCTAGCAAAATTCAAAGACACAAGGGTTTCCGCGAGATCCGTGGCGGTCGGCTGCGGGACCTGCCGGCGGACGCCATCGAGGAGCGGCTCGCCCACGCCTACGCGGCTTGCGGAGAGGAGGAAGGGCGGTTCCTTGGCGGAGATGTCTTCGCCGTCTTCGCCAGGCGGGTGTCGGCGGCCTTCCACCGGCTGGTCGCCGCGCCGGACTGGCGGTCCTTGCTGCTGGTCGCGCATGACGGTGTGAACCGCGCCATCCTGTGCGACGCCCTCGGCTGCGGCCCGGCCGCGTTGGCGACGCTGGAGCAGGATTATGCCTGCCTCAACATCATCGACCTGGAACCGGACGGTTCCGGCGGCTGGCGACCGCTGGTCCGCACCGTGAACATGACCGCCTATGACCCCGTGAAGGAGCGCCTTCACGCAACGTCGATGGAACAGGTGGTCCACAGCCGCCGACGCGTTTGACAGCGCCCCCGGTCACTCGAAATAGCGGCTGTTGTCGACCGGCTTGTTCATGTCGAGATCGGCCAGCTCGTAGCCCCGCCGGAAATCCCTGATGTGCTTTTCCATCCATTGCGCCGCGTGCTTGGCATCGCGGTTGCGGATTCCGTCCACCACCTCCCGATGGGCCGAGAGCAGGCGGTCCTTGGCATTCAGCCGCGACATCACCTGATAGAAGGCGGGGTAAAACAGCAAACCGATCGGCTCCCGCGCCAACAGCAGCGCCCGATTGCGGGATGCCTTGGCGACGAGGAGATGAAATTCGATGTCGAGGGCGACGAGTTTCTGTTCATGCTCCAGGCAGTCGGCGGTCTCCCGAAGATTGGCCTCGAGCCGTTCGATCTCCTCCTCGGTCGCGCGTGTGGCCGCCAGTTCGGCCGCACGGACTTCCAGCGGCAGCATGGTTTCCCACAATTCCAGAAAGGTGATCTCGTGCAGGATCATGGCCTGGCTGACGCGGGAGGCCAGATCCTGTTCCCGCGGCAGGCTGATGACCAGACGGCGGGCGCTCTTACGGAACACCAGCCCGTTCTGCTCCAGCACGCGAATCGCTTCGCGCACGGTGGAGCGGTTGACCCCAAGCTGTCTGGCGAGATCCAGTTCGGAGGGCAGCTGCTGTCCAACTTTGTAAACGCCCTGCATGATGCATTTTTCGATGTTCGAAGCCACCAGCTGATAAGCCGGTTGAACCTCGACTTTCTCGAAGATCATTGGGTTGTGTTCGGTCAAGGATGCGTCCTTTTGGCACCAAGTCTCGGCATCGACCCAGTCGGCGGATCGGGCAGTGTCGGGTAGTCGGACTATCGTACCTTGTTCGCCGATCGGCGACCAGTGTTAACGGCTGCTGCCTGATCGATCCATGCTCGCCTGACATCGGTGCAAAAAGGCCGGATTGGTGGCTTGACGCATTCCCACGTTGGTCATGGTGTCCGGGCCCTTGCAACCGAAGGCGGCCTCGACCGTCCGGGCGGGCAAAGCTCGAGCGCGCAGGCCGGGACCCCACGTCGTGACGGAAAGTATCGGTTTTGAAGGGGTCCCGCTTCCAAGCCAGGTAACAGAGCTGCGACTTTAGCCCTTTCCACTGCTCAGGGGGCGCACGGCACAATATCCGAATGCCTTGCATCCGAGTGCCCTGCGCTGTGCCTCACTCATACACGGCGCCACGCGGGCCGGTATCTCCCAACGCCATTTTGACGAAGGCGTCAGCCGTCAGGTCCGCGTCGAGCAGCGCGCCATGGTGGGCGAAGCGATCACTCCGGTCGAGCCACAGCCGATCACACAGCGCATCGAGCGAGCCGGAAGCGCCGGGGAAGGCCGCGTGCGACATCTCCTTGGTGCAGATGAACCGGTCCGCCGGGAACGTGTCGGCACCCCATGCCGCGCGTCCGCAGCGCGCGAACTCGTAGTTCAGGAAGTCCATCTCGTTCTCATAGGCATGCGCCACCAGAAGATCCTCGCCCAGAAAGGCGAGAAGCGCGTCGGCCACCTCAGGAAAGCGGGGCGCCGCCTTCAGGTCGGCGGGCTTGATGCCGTGCACCTTGATGGCGTCGGGATGGAGAGGGGCGTCGGGGTTGACCCGGACCTCCCAGCTGCGCGCTTTCCGCCAGGACTCGCCCTCACGGACGAGCTCAAGACACCCGATCTCGATGATGATGCCGGGCTGACGCAGGCCCTTGGGCGCCTTACGGATGTCCAGGAGGCTCGGCATGCGCCGTCCGGTCGTCTCGATGTCGATCGCGACCAGCCGGTCACGGCCTTCCCATGGCTGCGTGCTCATTGAGATCCAATCTTTCGTCGGTGGAGCCGCCCGTGGCACAGATGTGAAACGAGGACAATGCTCCGTCACACCGCTCAGAGTAGCATGGCGAGTGACGTTGTTGCAGCAGCTGGTCGGCCGCATAGGGGCAGACAGCCGGCAGCTCACTCAGCCAGGGCTGATCGCATTTGAGACGTCCAAACCTGTTGCCGCCCGCCACGCACCGTTGCTTTCGATGAATCCCGTTCTGTGATCACGAGCTTCGAACGTCTCCTGGGTTGAATGGCTGCATTGTCGCAAATCGGCTTGCCGCCTGCCCCCCTTCGGAGAAGCATCGACACAAGACCGCTTCATCGGCGGTGCGGCACGGAGAAGGTCGCCATGCGGACGATCAAGATTTCCCTGTGGGGTCTGCTGGCATTGCTGACCGTATTGTGGTTCGCGGCCGAGCCCTCGGTGTTTCGGTGGGCCGGCTACTTTACGCTCCGCGGCAGCATGGTCCAGTACAGCGGTGTGATTGCCATGGGCTGCATGAGCGTGGCCATGATCCTGGCGCTGCGTCCCCGCTGGCCCGAAGAATGGTTCGGCGGTTTGGACAAGATGTACCGCCTGCACAAGTGGCTGGGCATTGCCGCCCTCGTGGTCGCGGTCATCCATTGGTTCTGGGCGCAGGGAACCAAGTGGGCGGTGGGCTGGGGCTGGCTGGACCGGCCGCAACGGGGACCACGACCGGTGCCGGAGAACCCGATCGCGCAATTGTTCATGGACTTGCGCGGCGCCGCTGAAGGCATCGGCGAGTGGGCGTTCTACGCCGCCGTTCTGCTGATCGCGCTGGCGCTGCTCAAGCGCTTCCCTTACTGGCTGTTCTACAAGACGCACCGTCTGCTGGCGGTCGCCTACTTGGTGCTGGTGTTCCACGCCGTCGTGCTGATCAAGTTCGATTACTGGACCGCGCCCGTTGGCTGGGCGATGGCGCCGCTGCTCGCCGGCGGAACCTGGGCCGCCGTCGTGGTCCTGCTCCGGCGGGTCGCCGCCGACCGGCGGGTTCCGGGCCGGATCTCGGCCATCCATTACTACCCGGGTGTGCGCGTGCTCGAGGCCGCGATCGAGGTGCCGCGGGGCTGGCCGGGGCACAAGGCGGGCCAGTTCGCTTTCGCCACCTCGGACGCCGCGGAGGGTGCCCATCCCTACACGATCGCCTCCGCTTGGAACGACACCGACCGCCGCATCACCTTCGTGGTCAAGGAACTGGGCGACCACACCCAGCGGCTGCGGGAGACGCTGCAGGTCGGACAGGCCGTGACGGTCGAGGGGCCGTACGGCTGCTTCACCTTCGATGACTCCTGCCCCAGCCAGATCTGGGTGGGCGGCGGCATCGGTGTCACGCCCTTCATCGCCCGCATGAAGTACCTGGCGGCGAGCCCCGAGCGGCGGCCGCAGACGATCCACTTCTTCCACACCACGCGCGACTACGACGAGGAGGCGATCGCCAAGCTCACCGCCGACGCGGCAGCGGCGGGGGTACGCCTGCATGTCCTGGTCGATGCCCGCGACGGCCGCCTGGACGGGGAACGCATCCGCGCGGCGGTGCCGGAATGGCGTGACGCCAGCCTCTGGTTCTGCGGCCCAGCGGGCTTCGGGCAGGCGCTGCGGCACGACTTCGCGACCCAGGGCATGCCGGTGGACCTGCGCTTCCACCAGGAACTTTTCGCCATGCGGTGACCTCCCAGCCACCAGTCACGGCTTCCTGCGAAATCGTCCGGAGCGGGATGCCTTGCTCGCCGAAGCCCTTCTGATCTCCGTTTCGGAATTCGCCGGCAGGACTTGCCACGACTCGGACCCGTCATCCGAAATAACCATCCTGGTTGCCCCCCGTGATTGACGTGCATCAGGGCGGTTACCGCTCCACCACGGCATACTGATTTCCGGACCTTGCTACACGGAAGGAGGGTACCATGGAGACATCCGCCCTTCCTGTTCAGATTGTTCAGAGTGGACTTGGCAGCTTGGCCGCTTATCTGGCCGCTCATGTGCTGTTGTGCCTCGTCCCGGCATTCTTCATCGCAGGCGGTTTGGCCGCACTGATACCCAAATCGGCGATCACGCGCTATCTGGGGCGCGGCGCGCCAAAAGCCGTCGCCTATCCGGCGGCGGCCGCGGCGGGAAGCCTGCTGGCCGTCTGTTCGTGCACCATCGTCCCGTTGTTCGCCGGCATCTACAAGAAGGGGGCCGGGCTGGGACCGGCCGTCACCTTCCTGTTCTTCGCGCCCGCCGCCAACATCCTGGCGCTGACCTACACGGGCGCGGCGCTGGGCGCCGAGTTCGCGGTGGCGCGCCTCGTGCTGTCTCTGGCCTTCGGCGTGGGCATCGGGATGATCATGGCGCTGATCTTCAGCGAGGACGACCGCGCCCACGCCGGCGAGGCCGACAGCAGCTTCGCCGGGAGCGATCGCCTGCAACCCGCCTCCCTCCTGCTGATGATGCTGTTGGTGGCGCTGCTCATCGCCGGGACACTGAAGGTCGGCTTCCTGCTCGACAGCTACGCCAGCGTCACACTGCCGATCCATGGCATGGACGCGTTCGACGCGACGCTGCACCGGCTGGTGCCCTTCGACCCCGCGAAAGGCGAGGAGGGAATTGGCGCGCAGGGGGCGATCCTTGTCCTGCTGCTCGGTATCATTGCGGCCGTGGCGCCGCGCGGCCTGGGACGGGTGGACGAGGGCTTCAACCGCTGGACTTGGGCGGCATTGGCGCTGGTCATGCTGACCCTGGCGGTCGCGGCGATGGGCATGCAGCCGCACGCCAATGGCGTCACGCTGCACATGACCGGCAAGCTGGCCGGTGTCCTGGCGACAATGGCAGCGATCGCCTGGATCGCGCATCGGTCCATCGATCGGTTCGAGGTGCAGCAATGGCTGTGGGAAAGCTGGCGCTTTGTCCGGCAGATCTTCCCGCTGCTGATCGTCGGCGTCTTCGCGGTGGGCGTACTGCGCGTCTTCATCCGGCCAGAGTGGGTGGAAACGATGGCCGGTGCCAACAGCGTGCTCGCCAATCTGGTGGGCGTCGTCTTCGGTGTGTTCATGTATTTCCCGACCCTGGTCGAGGTGCCGGTCGCGCAGATGTTCTTGTCGCTCGGCATGCACCCGGGGCCGCTGCTCGCCTACCTGATGGCGGATCCCGAGCTGAGCCTGCAGAGCATCCTGATCACCGCCACCATCATCGGTCGCACGAAGGCGTGGGCCTATGTGGGGCTGGTCGCGCTGTTCAGCACGGCGGCGGGCCTGACCTTCGGAGCGTGGAAGGACGGAACCAGTTTGTGGCTGCTCGGTGGATGGCTTTTCCTTTTCCTGGTGGCCCTTGCCGCAGCGCTCTACGCCATCCATCGCCGGAGCGGTCCGATGGCGAAAGCCGCCTGACCGAGCAAACCGCTTCTATCGCCAATCATTTACCGGGAAGGAGGATCGAGCCATGCACGTCAAAGTCCTTGGGCCGGGTTGCGCCCGCTGCAAACGCCTGGAGGAACTGACACGGGAGGCGGCGCAGGAGGCCGGCATCCCCGTCGAGATCGAGCACCTCACCGACCCGACCCGTTTCATCGACTACTCGGTCATCACCACGCCGGGCCTCGTTGTCGAGGAGCAGGTCAAGATGTCCGGCCGGCTGCCGCGCCGGGAAGAGATCGTGGCGTGGCTGAAGGAAGCCGCCGGCGGGCAATAAGGAAGTCCAACGCCGAAGCCCTCCGGATTGCCGTTTCGGAATCCGCCATCGGTGTCGTGGACGGCCGATGGCGGGACCGGCTTGGGTGTTGAGGAGGACGATGCCGGCAGCCTGCCGCTGCACCCTGGTCGACCACGCCGGCTACAAACAAATTCCCGACGTCCGCCGGAACCGGTTCGCTGGACACGGGTTCACGCAGAGTGTCACCCGGCCTGTTCGGAGGGTGATGGCTCCAGGCCTTCGACGAGCACCAGATGGAAGTCGGCTGCGCCCTCGCGATGGCGCCGCGCGTCCTGGTATTCAGGCGACTGATAGCAAGCCTGCGCAGCCTCCATTGAATCAAACTCAATGATGACGCCGCGGGGCCGCTCGACGCCTTCCAGCCAGTGCAGCCGGCCGCCACGGGCCAGCGCCCGGCCGCCGTGCTTGGCGAAGGCGTCTCCCGCGCCCTTGGCGTAGAGCGCGTAGCGATCGGGGTCGTGAACCTGGACCTGGGCGACCCAGTAGGTCTTGGGCATGTGATGTTTCCGCCTCAAAAGGGGTTCCGTCGACGCCGGCCCGAAGGCCGGTGTCACGCGGGGGGGACTCACGCCTCGGCAGCGCTGGTCCGGGTTCCGTTGTCCAGGGCTCCGTTGCCGGCATGGGCCGATTGCGCAGTCTTGGCGACCAGCGTTTCCGGCATGAAGAACAGGATGACCACGCCCATGAAGAAGATGACGGAGCAGGCACCGATGCCGAAGCCCAGGCCGTAGGTCTTGGCCATGGCCCCGATGGTCACCGGGGTGACCACCGCACCGATGCCGCGCCCGATGTTGAAGGCGAAGCCGCTGCCCATGGCGCGGATGTGCACGGGAAACAGTTCCGCGAAGTAGGAGCCGAACAGGCCGAACACACCGCCGAAGCTGAGCCCCATGATCGGGCTGATCCAGAACAGCAGGATGCCGTCGGGGATGAGCACGTAGAGCGGCACGATGATCGAGTCGGCGAGGAAGGCCAGCATCAGCGCCTTGCGCCGGCCGATCCGGTCGGCCAGGGCGGCGAACAGGAAATAGCCGAGGAACGCGCCGGTGAAGATGACGATGCTGAACACGCTCATGTATTCGATGCTGAGGCCGCGCACCGTCACCAGATAGGTCGGGATCCATGCGCTGACGCCCCAGAAGCCACCCATCTGGCACGCGGCGGCGATGGTGGCGCCGATGGTCAGGCTGGCGACGCCGGGTTGGAAGAGCTGGCCCAGGTTGATGCGGGGCTTGTCCTGGCGGACCATGGGCTTCTCATCGGCCGGCACCACCACCCAGAACAGCAGGCCGACCACGATGGCGGTGCCGGTCAGGGCGAAGAGCATGCGCCAGCCGACCTCGGTCAGCAGGAAGCGGCCCATGACCGAGGCCAGGATGCCGCCCAGCGCGAAGGTGCTGAGCATGAAGCCGGCGGCGCGCGCCCGGTATTTGGGCGCCCAATGGTCGGCGATCAGGGCGACGATCGGTCCCCACAGCCCGCCCATGCCGATGCCCTGGAGGAAGCGCAGGACCATCAGCTGTTCCCAGGAGGTGCACCAGTAGACCGCCAGGGTGAACACGCCGAATTCGATCAGCGAGATCACCGCCGCGTTCTTGCGGCCGAAATTCTCGGCGATCCAGCCGAACAGCACGCCGCCCAGCGCCGTGCCGACCATGGTGGCCGAGGCGAGAAGGCCGGCGTCGGTCAGGGAGATGTTCAGGGACGCAATGATGACGGGCATGCAGATCGCCAGGATCTGCAAGTCCAGGCTATCATAGAGATAGGCCAGGAACGTCATGATCAGGACTTTCCAGCGGTGCTGGCTGCCACTCGCGCTTGCATGCATGTGCGGACCTCCCGTATCTGATGCGGCTTTGGTTTTTTTGAGCAACGTTCACCCGACCCGCGATGCGGCGCGCCCACGACCGGGGGTGCCCATCAGCGGGATTCCCACCAGCCGGTGGGTTGACGTTCATGCACTGGAAGCGGAGAATTGACGATCCGCTTTTGACCAACTGGTAAATTGTTAGGATGGCCCCGGCAGCCTGTCAATAACGATGTGTGGGCCAACGAATGGAATGTTGGGGCCTGACTGTTGGGGCCGCCCCACGGCGGCGGCCGCAAGGTAGGGTTTGACGCCACCGGCGTCATCGCCTAAGCAGGACCATCCGCTCACAACCACGCCGGGCCCTCGTGTCGCCCTCCTCGCCGCCCTCCTCCAAGACTCCCGCCGACGCCCCCCGCACCGCCGCACCGCGCCGGCGCCAGCGCCTGTCGACCGAGGAGCGGGAGCGCCAGATCATCGAGGGCGCCATCCAGTTCTTTTCCGAACATGGATTGGCCGGACAGATGCGGGAACTGGCGACGACGATCGGCGTCAGCCATCCGTTGGTGTTCCACTACTTCCCCAGCAAGAAGGCGCTGATCGAGCGGGTCTACGCCGAGGTCTATCTCGGGCGCTGGAAGCCGGAATGGGAGCATCGGGTCAAGGACCGCAGCGAACCGTTCGAGGAGCGGGTGACGCGGGTCTACATCGACTACGCCCGCACCATCCTGACCAAGGAGTGGGTGCGCATCCTGATCCATTCCGCCCTGGCCGACGGCTACATCAACGACAACTACCTGACCCTGGTCGGCGAACGGCTGCTGCGGCCGATCATCGGCGAAACCCGCATCGAACTCGGCCTCGACGACGACCGCGAGCCGACCGAGGCAGAGAACGAGCTGATCTGGGGCCTGCACGGCGGCATCTTCTACATCGGCGTGCGCCATTGGATCTACGGGCACAAATTCCCGGAGAACCTGCCCCAGGTCGTCACCGACCGGGTGCGGGCCTTCGTGCTTGCCGCCCGCGAGATCTTCCCGCGCGAAGCCGGCAAGCCGGCCGGCTGACCGCCCTCCCCGTCCTTCAGTCCTGACCGTTCCAGCGCCGGCGGCGCGGCCTGCCGGGCCGCAAGCCGGTAAAACCCGCCTGGGCGACCGCACGCGCGATTGATTATTGACCAAGCGGAAAATAGCTTGACCCGTATTGACCACGTGGTAAATACTGCCCGGCAAGCAAGGGCACCCGCCCCATAAGATCGGAGGAAGCCAGTGGAACTCACCGGCGAACAGAGGATTGCCGCGCCGCGCCTGCGCGTGTGGGAATCGCTGAACGACCCGCAGGTCCTGAAGCACTGCATTCCAGGGTGCGAGGATGTCATCCGCCACAGCGACACCGCGTTCGAGGCCAGGGTGCTGACCAAGGTCGGCCCGCTTCGCGCTCGCTTCTCCGGACAGGTGGAGATGTGCGACATCGACGCCCCGGCGGGCTGCACCCTCCGGTTCGAGGGCGGCGCCGGGTCGGTCGGCATGGCGCGCGGCCAGTCGCGGGTGACGCTGGAGGAGGCGCCGGACGGCACCCTGCTGCGCTACACCGCGGAGGCCGCCATCGGCGGCAAGCTGAGCCAGATCGGCGGCCGGCTGATCGACGCCTCGGCCCGCAAGATGGCCGACGATTTCTTCCGCGCCTTCAACGACCGCCTCACCGGTCCGGCCGACGCTGCCGCCGACGGAACGCCCGCCGCACCCGCCGACATCCAGAGCCAGCCCCAGAACCAACCCCTGCCCCAGCCCGGCCTCCGGGCCGATGCGCCGCGGCGGCCGGCGGCGCCCGCCGCCGCGCCGGTCCATACCGGCGGCTGGGGCGGCGAGTTCCAGCGCTTCTTCTGGCTGGCCACCGGCGCGGTGCTGGGCGGCGTCATCGGCTACCTCATCCACATCTGACACGCCCACATCGGGCCCTTACTGCGGGCCCTTACCGATCGCTCGACGCGAAAAGGAACGACGATGACCATCCATGACGCCGTGCCCCACTGGATCGGTGGCAGCGAACATCGCGGCACCGGCGACCGCCGGGGCGACGTCTTCAACCCGGCCACCGGCGAGGTCGTGCGCACCGTCGGCTTCGCCGACGCCGCCGACGTCGATGCCGCCGTCGCCGCGGCCAAGCGGGCCCTGCCGGGCTGGCGCGCGACGACGCCGCTGCGCCGGTCGCGCATCCTGCAGGCCTATCTGACGCTGCTGCGCGAGAACGAGCGCGAGCTGGCCGCAGTGGCCTCGCAGGAGCATGGCAAGACGCTGGACGACGCGCTTGGCTCGGTCCGCCGCGGCATCGAGGTGGCGGAGTTCGCCTGCGGCATCCCCCACCTGCTGAAGGGCGAGCACGCCGGCGTCGGCACCGGCATCAACGCCTATTCCCTGCGCCAGCCGGTCGGCGTCTGCGTCGGCATCACGCCGTTCAACTTCCCGGTCATGGTGCCCATGTGGATGTTTCCCATGGCCATCGCCTGCGGCAACACCTTCGTGCTGAAGCCGTCCGAAAAGGTGCCGACCTGCAGCGTGATGCTGGCGCGGCTGTTCGCCCAGGCCGGCCTGCCCGACGGCGTGCTGAACGTGGTCCATGGCGACAAGGCGGCGGTCGACGCCCTGCTGGAGCACCCCGACGTGGCGGCCGTGTCCTTCGTCGGCTCCACCCCGATCGCGCGCAGCATCTACGAGACCTGCGCCCGCAACGGCAAGCGCGTGCAGGCGCTGGGCGGCGCCAAGAACCACGCCGTCGTCATGCCCGACGCCGACCTGGACTTCACCACCGAGGCGCTGATCGGCGCCGCCTTCGGCTCGGCCGGCGAACGCTGCATGGCGATCTCGGTGGCGGTGGCGGTGGGCGACGTCGCCGACGCCCTGGTCGAGCGGCTGGCCACCCGCGCCCGCGCGCTGAAGACCGGCCCCGGCATCGAGCCCGGAATCGACATGGGACCGCTGATCACCGGCGCGCACCGCGACAAGGTGAGCGGCTACGTCGACGCCGGCGAGCGCGAGGGCGCCGCCCTGGTGGTGGACGGCCGCACCGTCGAGGTCTCCGGCGGCGAGCGGGGCTTCTTCGTCGGGCCGACGCTGTTCGACAAGGTCGACCCGTCGATGAGCATCTACCGCGACGAGATCTTCGGCCCGGTGCTGTCGGTGGTGCGGGTGGAGACGCTGGAGGCGGCGATCGCGCTGATCAACGGCAACGCCTTCGCCAACGGCACGGCGATCTTCACCGGCTCCGGCGCCGCCGCCCAGCTGTTCGAGGAAACCGTCGAGGTCGGCATGGTCGGCATCAACGTGCCGATCCCGGTGCCGATGGCCTTCTTCTCGTTCGGCGGCTGGAAGAACTCGCTGTTCGGCGACCTGCACGTCCACGGCACCGAGGGCATCAAGTTCTACACCCGGACCAAGGCGGTGACCGCGCGGTGGCGGGTCGGCAACGCCACCGCCCCCACCCTCGTGATGCCCACCCTGGGCTGAACAGGAGACCAACGGCCATGAAGGCGCCCCCCTTCGCATACCGGCGCGTCGACAGCGTCGCCGCCGCCGCCGCCCTGCTGCGCGAGCACGGCGACGAGGCCCGGCTGATCGCAGGGGGGCAGACCTTGCTGGCCACCCTCGGGATGCGGCTGTCCGAACCGTCGCTGCTGATCGACATCCGCGGCATCACCGAGATGCAGGGCATCGCGGTGGCCGACGGGCATCTGCGCATCGGGGCGCTCGCCCGCCATGTCGATGTCGAGCGTTCCGCCCTGGTCGCCCGGCATCTGCCGCTGCTGTCGCTGGCGGCCCCCCACATCGCCCACGCCGCCATCCGCAACCGCGGCACCTTCGGCGGGTCCATCGCCTTCGCCGATCCGGCGGCGGAATGGCCGGCCTGCACCGTGGCGGCCGACGGCGCGCTTACCTTGAGCGACGGCACCCGCAGCCGGACGGTGGCGGCGACCGACTTCTTCCTCGGCCTGTACCAGACGGCGCTGCGCCCGGACGAACTCATCACCGCCGTGCAATTCCCCCTGCCCGGCCCGCAGCGCCGCTTTGCCTTCACCGAGCTGGCCCGCCGCCACGGCGACTACGCCACGGTCGGGGTGGCGCTGGCCGGCGACGTGACGGACGGACGGCTGGACAACCCGCGGATCGTCTATTTCGGTATCGGCGGCACGCCGGTGCGGGCGCGGGCGGCGGAAGCGGCGCTGGCCGGCGGCCGGGCCGAGCCTGCGGCGCTGGACCGGGCGGTGGCCGAACTGGGCGGCGAGCTGGCCCCGGCCGGCGATCTCTACGCCGCCGCCGCGACCAAGCTCCACCTCGCCGGCGTGCTGCTGCGCCGCGGCATCCAGTCTCTCATGGCGGAGGACGTACAATCGTGACCGACAGGATCCTGGTCAACATCACCGTCAACGGCATGGTGTACGAGCGCTGGATCGAACCGCGCCTGCATCTCGGCGACTTCCTGCGCGAGGAACTGGGGCTGAAGGGCACCCATCTCGGCTGCGAGCACGGGGTGTGCGGCGCCTGCACCGTGGTGGTCGACGACGAGATCGTGCGCTCCTGCCTGACGCTGGCGGTCCAGGCCGACGGCGCCATGGTGGAGACCATCGAGGGCAAGTCCGAAAGCGGCGCGATCCGCGACCTGCAGGACGCCTTCCTGGAGCGCAACGCCCTGCAATGCGGCTTCTGCACGGCGGGGCTGCTGCTGACCGCCGACGCCCTGCTGCAGGCCGAGCCCGAGGCCGACCGCGCCCGCATCCGCGAGCATATTTCCGGCAACTACTGCCGCTGCACCGGCTACCACGCCGTCGTCGACGCCATCGAAACCGTGGGCGAGCGCCGCCGGGCCGGCGCAAGGGGAGCACAGCCATGAACAGCATCACCCCCCGCGCCGCCACCGTCGAAAAAATCGTCGGCCGAGCCGTGCCGCGCCCCAATGCCCGCCGGCTGGTCGAAGGCCGCGGCACCTATGTCGACGATGTCGAGCTGCCGCGGATGGTCCATGTGGCCTATCTGCGCAGCCCGCACGCCCACGCCCGCATCCTGCGGATCGACGCCGCCGCGGCGCTCGACATGCCGGGGGTGGTCGCCATCGTCGACGGCCGCCAACTGGCGGAGATTTGCGCGCCCTTCGTTGGCGCGCTGTCCCATCTGGCCGGCATGCGCTCGCCGCCGCAGCACGCCATGGCCGTCGACCGCGCCTGCTGGCAGGGCGAGGCGGTGGTGGCGGTGGTGGCGCAGACCCGCGCCCAGGCCGAGGACGCCATGCAGGCGGTCGAGGTCACGTGGGAGGTGCTGCCGGCGGTGACCCGCATGGACACCGCGCTCGACCCCGGCACCCCGGTGATCCACCCCGAGCTGGGCGACAACCTGTGCTTCCACCGCGAGGTCGACAGCGGCGGTGTGGACGATGCCTTCGCCGCGGCGGATGTCGTGGTGGAGGAGACCTATGATTTCGGGCGCCACACCGGCGTCACGCTGGAGCCGCGCTCGATCCTGGCCGACTACAACCCGGCCGAACGGCGGCTGACCGTCCATCATTCGCATCAGGCGCCCCACATGATGGGCGACCTCTACGCCCGACTGATGGGGATTCTCGAGGCCGACGTGCGGGTGCTCTGCAAGGATGTCGGCGGGTCGTTCGGCATCAAGGTCCACGCCTACGCCGACGATTTCGCCACCGTCGCCCTGTCGGTGCTGCTGGGGCGGCCGGTCAAGTTCGTCGCCGACCGGCTGGAATCCTTCGTCACCGACATCCACGCCCGCGAGCATCGGGTCAAGGCCCGGCTGGCGCTGACCCGCGACGGCCGCTTCCTCGCATTCGACATCGCTGACCTGACCGGCATCGGCCCCTATTCGATGTACCCGCGCACCAGCGCGGTGGAGGGCAACCAGGTCATCAACCTGTGCGGCGGCCCCTATGACCATCCGCACTACCGCGCCACGCTGGACGTGGTGTTCCAGAACAAGGTGCAGACCAGCCAGTATCGCGGCGTCGGCCACCCCATCGCCTGCGCCGTGACCGAGGGCATCGTCGATCTGGCCGCCGCGACGCTGGGGATGGACCCGCTGGAGCTGCGCCGGCGCAACCTGATGGCCGACGACAGCTTCCCCCGCAAGGGGGCGTCGGGCATCCTGCTGGAGAGCCTGTCCCACCAGCGCTGTCTGGCCCGTCTGGAGGAGATGGTGGATTTCCCCGCGCTCCGCCGCGAACAGGCAGAGCTGCGCGCCAAGGGCATCCATCGCGGCATCGGCATCGCCGTGCTGATCGAGCTGACCAACCCCGGCGCCGCCTTCTACGGCACCGGCGGTGCGCGCATCGCCTCGCAGGACGGCGCCACCGTCCGGCTCGATCCGACCGGCATCGTTCATTGCGCCAGCGGCGTCGGCGAGCAGGGCCAGGGCACCGAGACCATCTTCGCCCAGATCGTCGTCGACGAGGTCGGGGTGCCGATGGACCGGGTCCGGGTGCTGACCGGCGACACCGCCGCCACCCCCTATGGCGGCGGCACCTGGGCGTCGCGCGGCGCCGGGATCGGCGGCGAGGCGGTGCTCCAGGCCAGCCGGCAGCTGCGCGCCAACCTGCTGGAGTTCGCCGCCGTCCATCTGGGCCTGCCGGTGGAGCGGCTGCGCATCGCCGGCGGCTCGGTGATCGACACCGCCGAGGGCGTCGCCCTGATGGATCTGGCCGAGCTGGGCAGCCTCGCCCATTTCCGCCCGGACCTGCTGCCCGCCGGCTTCCAGCCGGAACTGGTGGTCACCCGCCATTACGCCCAGCGCGACTATCCCTTCATCTTCACCAACGGCATCCAGGTTTCCCATGTCGAGGTGGATGTGGAGACCGGCGTGGTGACGCTGCTCAAGCACTGGGTGGTCGAGGATTGCGGCCGGGTGCTCAACCCCCTGCTGATCGACGAGCAGATCCGCGGCGCCGTCATGCAGGGGCTGGGCGGCGTGCTGTTCGAGGAATGCCTGTATGACGAGAACGGCGTGATGCGCAACGGCAGCATGGCCGACTATCTGGTGCCGATGGCCGGCGAGATGCCCGACATCGAGGTGGCCCACGTCGAGACGCCGACGCGCTCGTCCGAACTGGGCGCCAAGGGCGCCGGCGAGGCTGGGACCGCCGGGGCGCCGGCGGCGGTGATGAACGCGATCAACGACGCCCTGCGGCCCTTCGCCGTCCGCCTGACCGCGCAGCCGATCACCCCGGAGAAGATCCTGCACGCCCTGCACCCCCACCTCGCCGGCTGACCCGGAGCGGTTTTGTCCGGCGCCTGCGACAGAGGATCAGGCGCTTCCCTGCTCCAGCCGCGTCAGCGCGCGGGCAAGTTCGGAGGCGTTGCGCATGCCCATCTTCTCCAGGACGCGGGCGCGGTGGGTCTCCACCGTGCGGATCCCGATGTCCAGCCGGCGGGCGATGATCTTGTTGGGAAGGCCTTGGGCCACCAGTTCCACCACCTCGCGCTCGCGCGGGGTGAGCAGGGTCATCCGGTGACGGATCTCCGCCGCCTCGACGCCCGCCTGCCGTTCGATCCGGTCGCGTTCGCAGGCTTCGCGCACCCGCTCGATGAGCAGGTCCTCGTCGAACGGCTTCTGCAGGAAGTCCACGGCGCCGGCCCGGAAGGCACGGACGGCGGCGGGAACGTCGCCATGTCCGGTGATGACGATCACCGGCAGGCTCAGGCCGCGCCGGATCATCTCCTGCTGCAGCGTCAGACCGTCCATGCCCGGCATCCGAATGTCGATCACCGCGCAGCCCGGCTGGTCGGGATCGGCGGCGGCCAGGAACTCGGCGGCCGACGCACAGAGGCGAACGGTCAGCCCGGCCAGTTCCAAATGCACCGCCAGCGCGTCGCGGACGGCCTCGTCGTCATCGACGATGAAGATGACGGGAACATCAGGCGTCATCGAAGTCGGTCCCGGATCCGTGGATGGGCAGGGTGAAGCGGAACACCGTCTCCCCGTGGGGCAGGCGCTCGCTGGTCAGGGTGCCGCCGTGCCCCTCGACGATGCTGTGGGCGATGGACAGGCCCAGCCCCATGCCCGTGGCTTTGGTGGTGACGAACGGGGCGAACAGGTTCCGCTCCACGACATCCGACAGCCCCGGCCCGCTGTCGCGCACGCCGACCGTGACGAAGCCCGCCTCGGTTGCGGGGTGAGCGAAGACGACGATGCGCCGCAGGCGGGGGTCGGGGGAGTCCATCGCCTCGGCGGCGTTGCGCACGAGGTTGAGGATCACCTGCTGCAGCTGCACCGCGTCGCCGCTGACGGCCGGCAGGCCGGGCGCCACCTCGGCCTGGATGGACACGGAATGCTGTCCGGCGACGGGGGCCGCCAACGCCAGGCAATCGGCGATCAGCGCACCGACCGACAGCGGCGCAGGGTCGCTGCGCCCCTTGCGCACGAAATCGCGCAGGCTGCGGATCACCCTGTCGGCCCGTTCGGCCTGCACCACGGTCTTGTCGAGGATCTCATTCAGGCGGGGCGAGGCCTGCTCGAGCTTGGCGATCTTGCGGGCGGCACGGGCGTAGCTCATGGCGGCCGACAGCGGCTGGTTCAGTTCGTGCGCCAGGGCCGCCGCCATCTCGCCGGCTTCGGTCAGGCGCGACGCGCGGTCGAGGTCCGATTGGCGCTCGCGGA
This sequence comes from Azospirillum sp. TSH20, assembly GCF_003115935.1. NCBI lineage: Bacteria > Pseudomonadati > Pseudomonadota > Alphaproteobacteria > Rhodospirillales > Azospirillaceae > Azospirillum > Azospirillum sp. TSH20. The sequence goes on along the minus strand of NZ_LGQU01000058.1, from coordinate 18,829 downwards.
TCACCGCTTCGACCCGGCGGCGCTCGCTGACCACGGCGCCCAGCAGCAGCGCGGTGACCGCCAGGGTCAGCATGAGAAGCTGGAAATGGGTGGTCCGCGCCGTCTCCACCCCGGTCACCTGGATGGCGACGATCAGCCCGCCCTGGGTGACGGCCGAGGCGAGCGCCGCCCCCGCCAGCCCGTGCCTTACGGCCACCGCCACCGCCGGCAGGAACAACAGGTAGAAGTGCTCGTACTGGGCCGAGGCGAGCGGTCCGAAATCCAGCCACAGCGTCACACCGATGAGCAGGCCGTACGCCGCCATCTCGGCCGCCCCCCTCCAGGACGCCCGGGGCACCGTGCCGCGCAGGGCGACCAGCACGACGGGTGTCAGCACCGCGATTCCGATGACCTCCCCGACCCAGTAGCGCAACAGGGCCCCGGCGAAATCCGACCAGGGGAACAGGCCGATCAGTGTGTGGAGAGCGATGTAACCCGCCCCCACCGCCAGCGGCGTCATCGCCGCGCCGACGAGCAGCAGCACGATGTCGCGCAATTTGGCGAGGCGGGGGTCGAGACCGAGCCGCCGGCGCAGCACCCAGGCCGCCCCGCCGTAACCGGCGGCGAGGATGCCGTTCGCCACCGCCGTCACCCACAGGGCGACGGGCAGGTCGCGCACCATCAGGTCGGCCACCATCAATCCCAGCCACGCCAGCGGCACGGCGCGGAAGCCGACGACGATCAGCATTCCCATCATCAGCCCGGCAGGGGGGTTCCATGGGGTGATGTTGAGCGGCGCGACCTCGTGGATGAAGCTGATCCAGTCCAAGGCCAGGTGAGCGGCCAGATAGGCCGGCACGAAGACCCAGCGGCCCCGGAGATCCTTCGGCATGTCCTCCCGCCTGATCGATGTGGTGATCCCGCCTGTAACGATAGGAACGGCCGGGCGCGATGCAATCCGTATTAGCCGGCATAGACAGGGCCGGCGGCCATTCCCGATCATGTCCTGAACATGAACGCCCGAATGCAGCACGCCCGTTTGGGGCGGGGAGTACAGCCATGAAGAACCTGCGACGAATTCTGCTGGCCACGGACCTCGAACCGAAATCGGATCGGGCGATGGAGCGCGCGGCGCAACTCGCCCGCCAGTCCGGCGCCGAGTTGACCGCCCTGCACGTCGTCCATGACGGGGACGGTCCGTACGCCCATTTGCCGCTCCACCATATCGAGGCGGAACTGCATCGCCATCTGCTCGCGGTCCCGGGCGCCGCCGGCCTCACGATGCGGGCGGTCGCCGTACGGGGTGCTGCGGTGGAACCGCAGGTCGCCGGTTATGCCGGGTTGTGGTGGCCCGATCTGGTCGTGGTGGGCGTCCACGCGCATGACGGCTTGGCAGACGTGTTCCTGCCGCCCACCGTCGAAAGGATTGCCATCGCCGACGAAACCCCCGTGCTGATCGTGCGCGACAAGCCGCACGGCCCCTATGCCCGTGCCCTGGTTCCCGTCGATTTCTCGGAACGGTCGCGCGCTGCGGTGGAGACCGCGCGTCGGCTGTTGAGCGACGGCAACCTCCACCTGCTGCATGTTGCGGACCTCCCGCTCGCCTCCCGCTCCCCGACGGGGCGGTCCACGGCCGGCGATATCACCCATGAGTTCGCCGGCGAGTTCGGGAAGATGCTGAGGGGAATGGCTCCCGACGGTCCCGCAGTCACCCGCGAGGTGCGGATCGGTCACCCGGTTCCGGAGATCGTCCGGGCTGCACGGTACGGGCACTACGATCTGGTGGTGATGGGATCGGCGCGGCGCGACGGTCTGATGCGCGCCTTCCTGGGCAGCGTCACCCAGGACGTGCTCGCCGACCTGCCCTGCGACGCCCTGCTGGCAGGCGATTCGGTCGGGGACCTTCAGCGTTGAGTCCCGGCGCTGCGGGAGCCGCGATGCCACCCGCTTCCACCGCGGGCAGAAACACCGGAGATGACCGATGGACGTAGACCGTGAACCATGGCCGCCGGGATGGCGCATGGAGAATGAGCCGGCGGGGGACAACGTCGTACCGCTCAGGCCAGAGTCCGAGACGGGCGCGCTCGCACGGCGCCCGGCTGTGCGGCGGACACCGCCCGGCGCCCGCCGCACGGGCGGCCGGCCGGACCGGTCGGAGGGACCGCCTCACAGGATCCTGCTGGCCACCGACCTCAGCTTCCGCTGTGAACGCGCGCTGGAGCGGGCGGCGTCGCTGTCCGCCCAGTGGCAGTCGACGCTCGTGGTGCTGCATGTGCTCGACACGCCCGCCTCCTGTCTTCCGGAGCCCGACCGCCGGCCGTCATGGTCTCCCGTCGCGCCGCGCAACCTCGCATGGAAGAGGCTGCTCGCCGACGTCGGTGCCGTCACCAAGCAGGCCACCTTGCTGATCCGGGAGGGCGATCCGGCCGAAGCGATCGCGCACACGGCGGAAACGGAGCATTGCGGCCTGATCGTGTTCGGCATCACCCGTGACGCCGTTCTCGACCGCCTATTCCTGGGCAGGACCATAGACCGTCTGCTGCGCCGGTCCCGCCTGCCCCTCCTCGTCGTGAAGGAGCGCCCACGCGGGCCGTATCGCGACATCGTCGTCGCCACGGACTTCTCCGACGCGTCGCGCGAGGCGCTGGAAGCGGCAGCCCGCATGTTTCCCGGTCAGGCGCCCACGGTCTTCCACGCCTACGAGACCCCGTTCTCCGGGCTGGCCGCAGATCCGCGCGCGCGCCGGCAGGAGTATCGGGACATCGCCGTGCAACAGTGCCGGGCCTTTCTCGCGAGGGGGCGGCGGCCGGCCGCCCGGTGGCCGGAGCGCGTCGTGGTCGAGAGTGGATCGCCGGAGCTGCTCTTGCGGAATTACGTCCGCGATCTAAACGTTGATCTGGTGGTCCTCGGCATGCACAGGCGCAACGCCATTGTTGAACTGATCGCCGGCAGTGTCGCCAAGACGATCATGGACGATGTGCCGTGCGATGTTCTGGTCGTCCAGCAGATGTCGGATGTCCGTGAAGGGACTGACGGCGGAGGCCAGCCAATGGAAACCGCGGACAGTCCGCCATGATGGAGACGGCGATGAGCATCCCGGAGTTGCTACCGGCACCCAACGTCATTCTCGACGCCGAGCCGCCCAACAAGGCGGCCCTGCTCGACCTTCTGGCGGAGGAAGCCGGTCAGCGGCTTGGACTTCCCAAGCCGGAGGTCCTCAGCGCGCTTCAGGCGCGCGAGAAGATCGGCTCCACCGGGCTCGGCCGGGGGGTCGCGCTTCCCCATGCCGAGATCCAGGATGCCCGGGCGCCGCTGGTCTTGTTCGCCCGGCTCCGCCGCGCCGTCAACTTCGACGCCCGCGACGAGGAGCCCGTGGATCTCGTCTTCCTGGTGCTCTGGCCCGCTGCGGCCCGCAAGGGCCTGCTGCCCACCATGTCGGAAATCTGTCGTGCCCTGCGCGAACCGCAGACGCTGCGCCGGCTGCGCGCCGCGGAGACGGCCGAGGATGTGGTCCAGCTGGTGCTCCAGGCAGTTCCTCCCGAAGCGGCCCAGGACGATACGCCACCCGGGGAATGACCGCCGTCGTCGACCACCCCCACCGCAACGACGATCAAGTGTAAGAACGCATGCCCGACGCCCTCCTGCTCCTGACCCTCGTCGGTCTTCCCTTCCTCGGCGCAATTGCTGCCGGGCTGCTGCCGACGCACGCCCGCAACGCTGCGGCGTGGCTGGCCGGTGGGATCGCCGCGGCCGGGGTCGCGCTGGTGTGGGCCGGCTATCCGACAGTGGCGGCGGGCGGCGTGCTCCGCCACGAGATCGCGTGGATGCCGTCCCTCGGGCTCAACCTCGTCCTGAGAATGGACGGCTTCGCCTGGCTGTTCGCGGGTATGGTGTCCGGCGTCGGCGCGCTGGTGATCGTCTACGCGCGGTATTACATGGCCGAGGACGACCCGGTCCCGCGCTTCTTCGCCTTCCTCCTTGCCTTCATGGGCTCGATGACCGGTGTGGTCATCTCCGGCAACCTGATCCAGCTCGCCTTCTTCTGGGAACTGACCAGCCTCTTCTCCTTCCTGCTGATCGGCTACTGGCATCATCTGGCGGCCGCGCGCGACGGCGCCCGCATGGCGCTGACCATCACCGCCACCGGCGGGCTCTGCCTGTTCGCCGGCGTGCTGGTGCTCGGCCACATCGTGGGCAGCTACGACCTCGACGCCGTGCTGGCCTCGGGCGACCGGATCCGTACCCATCCGCTCTATCTTCCGGCGCTGGTCCTCATCCTCCTGGGCGCCCTGACCAAGAGCGCGCAGTTCCCCTTCCACTTCTGGCTGCCGCACGCCATGGCGGCGCCCACGCCGGTCTCCGCCTATCTGCATTCGGCGACGCTGGTGAAGGCGGGGGTCTTCCTGATGGCGCGTCTCTGGCCGGTGATGGCGGGGACCGACGCTTGGTTCTGGATCGTGGGCACGGCCGGGGTCACCACCCTGATCCTCGGCGCCTACATCGCCATCTTCCAGCACGACCTGAAGGGCCTGCTGGCCTATTCGACCATCAGCCATCTCGGACTGATCACGCTTCTGCTCGGCCTCAACAGCAAGCTCGCCATGGTGGCGGCGATCTTCCACATCATCAACCACGCGACGTTCAAGGCGTCGCTGTTCATGGCCGCGGGCATCATCGACCACGAGACCGGCACGCGCGACATCCGGCGCCTGTCGGGCCTGAACCGCTTCATGCCGTTCACCGCGCGGCTGGCCCTGGTCGCGGCGGCGGCCATGGCCGGCGTGCCGCTGCTCAACGGCTTCCTGTCCAAGGAGATGTTCTTCGCCGAGGCGCTGTCGGCCGAGGGGCCGCTGCCGTTTCTCCTCGATGTCCTTCCGGCCGCCGCCACGGTGGCGAGCGCCTTCAGCGTGGCCTACTCGCTGCGCTTCATCCACGGCGCCTTCTTCGGCCCCGACCCGGTGGACCTTCCGCTCACGCCGCACGAGCCGCCGACCTGGATGCGGTTCCCGGTGGAGATCCTGGTGCTGGCCTGCATCATCATCGGCCTTCTCCCGGCGGCCACCGTGGGGCCGTATCTGGATATGGCGGCGCATGCGGCCTTGGGCGCCGCCACGCCGGATTACAGCCTCGCGGTCTGGCACGGCTTCTCCCTTCCCCTGCTGATGAGCCTGATCGCCCTGGTCGCCGGCGTCTCGCTCTACCTCATGCTCCAGCGGCATCTCAAAAAGGGCGTGGAAGGGGCGCCGCTGATCGGCGGCCTGCAGGGCCAGCGCATGTTCGAACGCACCATGGTCTTCCTGTCCTGGCGTCTGGCGCGGACGCTCGAGGGGCTGCTCGGCACCCGGCGCCTGCAACCCCAGCTGCGGCTGGTGGTGTGCGTGGCGGTACTGGCCGCGGGCTGGACCGTCTGGCTGCGCGGGCTCGGCCCCGGCAACCTCATTCCCTCCGGCATCGATCCCGTTCTGGCGCTGATCTGGGCGATCGGAGCGGCCTGCGCCGTCGGCGCGGCGTGGCAGGCCAAGTACCACCGGCTCGTCGCCCTGATCTTGCTCGGCGGCACGGGACTGGTCACCTGCGTCACCTTCGTCTGGTTCTCGGCGCCCGACCTCGCCCTCACCCAGCTGCTGGTCGAAGTCGTCACCACCATCCTGCTCCTGCTCGGGCTGCGCTGGCTGCCCAAGCGCCTGGACGTGCCCGGCGCGCGTCCGCCGGAGGTCATCACCGCGACGCGCCGCCTGCGCGATCTCGCCATCGCCGTCGCCGCCGGCCTCGGCATGGCGGCGCTGGCGTTCGGCGTCATGACCCGGTTCCCGCCGGAGATCCTGGCGGAGCATTTCCTGGAGCGCTCCTACACGGAAGGGGGCGGCACCAACGTGGTTAACGTCATCCTCGTGGATTTCCGCGGCTTCGACACGCTGGGCGAGATCACCGTCCTGGGCGTGGTGGCGCTCACCGCCTATGCGCTGCTGCGGCGCTTCCGCCCGGCCCCCGACAGCGTAGATGTTCCGGAACAGCAGCGCGACCAGAGCGCCCACGACATCGCCCGGCCCGGACGGCGGGAGGGCGACACCGTTGCCGACTGGCTGCTGATCCCGTCCATCATCGCCCGGCTGCTGTTCCCGGTCATCGGTCTGGTCGCGGTGTACCTCCTGCTGCGCGGCCACGATCTGCCCGGCGGGGGCTTCGCGGCTGGCCTGACCGCGTCCATCGCCCTGATCCTGCAGTACATGCTGGGTGGGACCCAGTGGGTCGAGGCGCGCCTGCGGGTGCTTCCGCTGCGCTGGATGGGCCTCGGCCTCCTGCTGGCGACGGGCACCGGCCTCGCCGCCTGGGCGTTCGGACGTCCTTTCCTGACGACCTATTTCAGCTACGCGGAACTGCCCCTCGTCGGCACGGTTCCGGTGACGAGCGCCCTGATCTTCGACATCGGCGTCTTCGCCCTGGTCGTCGGCGCCACGATGCTGACCCTGATCGCGCTCGCCCGCCAGTCGGTTCGCGGACACCGCGCCGCGGCGCCGCGCCCCGCCGACGAGCTTGCCGCCCCCTTGGCCGCCCCCTCGGCCGCCCCCGTGGCAGGACCTGCCGCGACAGCGATGGGAGACGATTGATGGAACTCATCCTCGCCCTTGGGATCGGCGTGCTGACGGGGTCGGGCGTGTGGCTGCTGCTGCGGCCGCGGACCTTCCAGGTGATCATCGGCCTCTCGCTGCTCTCCTACGCCGTCAACCTGTTCATCTTCTCGACCGGCGGGCTGCGCACGGGGGCGGTCCCCGTGCTGGAACGGGGAACCATGGGCCACCTCGCCACCTACGCTGACCCTGTGCCCCAGGCGCTGGTGCTCACCGCCATCGTCATCAGCTTCGCCACCACGGCGCTGTTCCTCGTCCTGCTGCTCGCCGCGCGCGGCCTGACGGGGACCGACCACGTGGATGGCCGGGAGAAGGACCGATGAGCGGCTGGATGGACCATCTGACGATCGCCCCGATCATCATCCCGCTTCTGGCGGGGGCGCTGATGATGCTGATCGACGAGCGGCGGCGGACGCTCAAGGCCGCCATCGGCCTCGCGTCGGCCCTGGCTCTGCTCGTCCTGGCGATCCTTCTGCTTCTGCTGGCCGACGGCATGCCCGCGGGCGGCGGTGAGGCCGCCGTGCGCGTGTACCGGCTGGGCGACTGGCCCGCGCTCTTCGGCATCGTGCTGGTGCTGGACCGTCTCGCCGCATTGATGCTGGTGCTGACCGCCATCCTCGGGGTCGCCGCGCTGATGTTCTCGCTGGCGCGCTGGCAGAATGCGGGGGCGCATTTCCATTCTCTGTTCCAGTTCCAGCTGATGGGGCTCAACGGCGCCTTCCTCACCGGCGACCTCTTCAACCTGTTCGTCTTCTTCGAGATCATGCTGGCCGCGTCGTACGGCCTGGCGCTGCATGGCTCCGGCCTGGCCCGTGTCCGGGCCGGGCTGCATTATCTCGTCATCAACCTCGCGGCCTCCCTGCTCTTCCTGATCGGGGTGAGCATGATCTACGGCGTGGCCGGCACCCTCAGCATGGCCGACCTCGCAAGCCGCATCGCGGTCGTCGCCAACGAGGACCGGGCGCTGCTGGAGGCGGGCGCGGCGATCCTGGGCATTGCCTTCCTGATCAAGGCGGGGATGTGGCCGCTGGGCTTCTGGCTGCCGAACACCTACGCCACGGTCAACGCCGCGTCGGCGGCCATCATCTCGATCCTCAGCAAGGTCGGCATCTACGCCGTTCTGCGGCTGTGGCTGCTGATGTTCGGCGAGGGCGGCGGGGCCTCGGCGGGTTTCGGCGGTGTCTGGCTGCTGGCCGGGGGGCTGCTGACCATCGCCTTCGGCTCCGTGGCGGTATTGGCGACGCAGAACATGGCGCGGCTCGCCGGGGCCAGCGTGCTGGTCTCCTCCGGCACGCTGCTGGCGGCGGTGGGGACGGGGCAGGTCGCGGTGACCGGGGGCGCGCTGTTCTACCTGACCGGTTCGGTCCTGGGGATCGCCGGCTTCTTCCTGCTGATCGAGCTGGTCGAACGCGGGCGGGAGCTGGGCGCCGACGTGCTGGCCGTTACGCGCGAGGCGTTCGGCGAGGACGAGGAGGCGGACGAGGATGACCAAGTCGGCGTCCCCATACCGGCGACGATGGCGATCCTCGGCTCCAGCTTCATCGCCTGCGCCATTCTCCTGGCGGGGCTGCCGCCGCTGTCCGGTTTCCTGGCCAAGTTCGCCATGCTGGGTCCCCTGCTGTCTCCGGGCGGCGCCGGCGTGTCCGCGACGACCTGGGCGCTGCTGGCCGCGTTCGTGCTGTCCGGGCTGGCGACGGTTGTGGCCATGACCCGCACTGGCATCGACGTCTTCTGGGCGTCGCCGGCGGTCACCGTCCCGCGCGTGCGCGTCGTCGAACTCGCGCCGGTCATGCTGCTCCTGGCGATGTGCGTGGCGCTCTCCGTCCAGGCCGGACCCGTGATGCGCTACATGGAGGCCACGGCCCGGTCGATGCACGCGCCGCACGGCTATGTCGGCGGCGTCCTGCCGACGCCCTGGCCGTCTAGGCCACAGGAAGGAGACGTCCGATGACGCGGTGGCTGCCCTTTCCCCTGCTGACCGCAACGCTGCTGGCCGTGTGGCTGATCCTGAACGAGAGTGTGTCGCCGGGCGCGGTCATCCTGGGCGGCGTCCTGTCGATTGCCGCGGTCCGGATGCTGATGCCGCTCGAGCCGCCGGAGGGGCGCTTCCGGCGGCCGCTGGCGGCGCTGACGCTCACGCTGGTGGTCCTGGGCGACATCGTCCGGTCGAACAACGCGGTCGCCCGGATCATCCTGCGGCCCGGCATCAGGAACCGGACCTCGGGCTTCGTGCGCATTCCGCTCGACCTTCGCGCGCCCTATGGCCTGGCGGCGCTCGCCTGCATCATCACGGCCACGCCGGGCACGATCTGGGTAGAGTACGATTCCGCGGGGAACACCGTGCTCCTTCACATCCTCGACCTCGTCGACGAGCGCGTGTGGATCGAAACCATCAAGGAACGGTACGAAAAACGCCTGATCGAGGTGTTCGAATGATCACGACCATTCTGATCTGGTCCATCCTCATAGCGCAGATCCTGCTGGTCCTCGCCATGGGCTGCGCGGTGGTCCGCATCTTCCGGGGCCCGCGGGCGCAGGACAGGGTGGTCGGGCTCGACGCCCTTTACGTCAATGCGACGATGCTGCTGCTGATCTTCGGCATCCGCACGACAAGCACATTGTATTTCGAGGCGGCGCTCATCATCGCCCTGTTGGGGTTCGTCTCGACGGCGGCGATCGCCAAGTTCCTCATGCGTGGAGAGGTGATCGAATGACGCACTTGGCCGAACTCCCGTCATGGGCAGCGCTGCTGACCGCCCTGCTCCTCCTGCTCGGCGCCGCCCTGGCGTTGATCGGTTCGTTCGGACTGTTGCGGTTCGGCAGCTTCTACGAACGGATCCACGCCCCGACGCTGGGGTCGACGCTGGGCATCGGCTTCGTGCTGATCGCGTCCATGCTGTTCTTCTCGGTTCTGCAGTCACGCCCCGTGCTGCATGAGGTGCTGATCACGGTGTTGATGGTTGTCACGACGCCCATCACCCTGATGCTGCTGGCCCGCGCGGCGCTGTATCGCGACCGCACGGAAGGCAACGACGACGTGCCGCCGTCGACTTGAGGGCGGTCCCCCGAGCTAAGAGCTTGTTCTTAGCATTACGCGCTGACTTCCTGGGGAATGAGCCGCTTCAGACGCCTGGAGAGGATGGAGATGAAGGCGATCTGGACGAAGGCAACGAGATGGTCCTTTGTCCAGTCGATGATAATGTTCAATCGACGGTAGCGACTGATCCAGCTGAAGGAGCGCTCCACCACCCAGGCGATTTCGGTGGGGATGAACATCCCGTCGCGGCCGCGGGCGATCGGCTGGACGGGGATGCCGAGCGCCTCCCCGGCGTCGGCGAGGCGCTCGCCACGATAACCGAGATCGCCGATAGCCGGTCCCTAGAAACCGCGCCCAGCGATCTCCCGCAGCACCGGCACGATGCCTTTGGTGTCGTGCACGTTGGCTGGCGCAGCATCGATTGCCAGCGGAATGCCGTACTTCTCCACTGCGAGATGGATCTTGATGCCGCGGATCCTCTTGCCGCCGTCTACGCCGCGGGCAAAACAGCTCGAAGCAGACGGGCAGGTGCGGCTGTCGCTCACGATGGCACTCGGTTCCGCCATATCGCCGCAGGCCAGCCGCCACGTGCGGCGCAGCCGGTCGAGCAAACGCCGCCACAGCCCGAGCCGGGTCCAGCGGGCGAAGAGGGTGTACAGCGTGCCGAAGGGCATGCCGGAGAGCTGACCGATGGCGCGCCATTGCATGCCACAAAAGCACACGCACCAGATCGCCATGATCGCCTTGCGCAACGCTGCTCCGGTGAGCGCCGGCTTGGGCCCGGAACGGGTTGGGTGACTGCTGTCGGCCGCCATCGCTGTCAGCTCGCTCAGCACCTCCTCGACAAAAGCATCGACATCCGAGAACGCGTCCCAGGACGCTGGTGTGGTGCATGCGAGACGAACTGCAGTGCCCATAGAGTGCATATCCAGGCGGTCAGAGCAAGGGCCGCAGACCTACCAGACCGCGCCCCGCCGCAACACCCCTATTCAGCTTAAAGTGGCATCCTGATCAGCATTCCCAGGGATGCGCCTGCCACGAACAAGCTCTAAGAGGCCGCCCAGCCGGCCAAGGTCGGCGTTCACTTTCGCCAGCCGCTCGACCGCTTCAAGGTCCACCACGCTGCGCGGTTGATACCCCAGCCCGACACTCCGCAGATAGGCCGACACCGACAATCCGGCCGCCTCCGCCTGCGCCTCGATGCGCGCCCGCTCGGCCGCATTCACCCACACCTTCAAGGGCCGTTGCCGGTCTCGGGTCTCGCCCGCAGTCGGTGCTGTCATCGGGATTTCCCTCCTGGCGTTCAAAGCGGCGGCAGCCGCCGTAGGCCTCGCAGAGCAAGAGCAGTGTCGAGCCCGAAGGACGAGTAAGCGCGGGTGGTGGGGGACGACACGGCTTCGCCGTGTAGGCCTACACCACATATCTTGCCATCCGCAAAAGTGAAATTATCCGCAATCCTCTGCAAAACTCTGCGAAGGCATATCCCAACCGAGGCAAAATCGCAGACATTCGCAAAGGTTCGCAGAGTTTCGCAGACTCCATTTCATATAATTTCATACGATTTCATATAACTGCAGAAAATTTCTTATGGTTGCAGACAGTTTCATGGGTTGCTAGCGTTCTCCTCCTCGGCACAATGACGAGGCAAGAATGGCTGAGCAGCAGTCCGCAAAGCGGCGGAAGGGTGATCGACGCGCCCTCTTCCTAGCCAGGATCGACGCGATCCGCACTGAGCTGCAGCAGGGCTGGCCGGTGAAGACCGTCTACAGCAGACACGCGTCAAAGTTAGATATGTCCTATTCACAATTCTGGCGTTACGTGTCCTCGCTGATCCTGGCCAGGGACCCGAAGGAGCGCCTGCGCACGCCCCCTGTGGCACCGCTGCCCGACCCGCCAGCACACGCGCCGCAGGTCTCCAAACCGGACGCTGGCGAGCCCAAAATCAAGCAGTTCACCTACAATCCTCGCGCGAAGAACCCTGCAGACCTGATTTAAGAAGCGACGGATGACTCTGAAGGTCAAACAGGCCGCAGAGGAGGTGCCGGCGTTCCCCAAACCGCCTGTTTGAATTCACAGGATACTCCGAGGAAAAACGGGGGGCGGAAAGTCGATGATCTCATCTGGCTTGGCCCAGGACCTCATCGCCAACGGCCGGCTCGTCCCCTGCGTCGACACCGCAGGACAGCGGGACTGCCTGTCGCGGCACCTCCGGTCAGGGTTTCCGACCGGTCCGCCGCGGCGCGATCACAGACCCAATCCGGCTGCGTGACGTGCGCCCCACCCCGCTGTCCTCGGCAAACTCGCGCCAGCGGTCCACCGCGCCGCGCACCTGGTCAATGATGCCGGTGACGTCGGCCGGCGGAAGGGAGAACTCCGCCGCCATCGCCCGCAGCTGCCGCTCGCCGGGATCCCGCCCTTCGCCCAGGATGGCGGTGGAATGCTCGCCTCCGGGGCCGTCCGCATAGGTCAGGTCGTAGGCCGGCGCCAGCGACCAGCGGCCCGTCCGGTCCATCAGGTAAGCGAACTGGCGGCCGTGATCATCCCGGTTGTGGGCGAACAGGTTGAAGGCGGCGCGCCGGAACATCTCGACCACCTGCCGATGATCCTTGGTGAGCTGGAAGGTGAGGATCATCAGCGTCTTGTAGTCCAGGCTCGGCTGCCGAAAGTCGGCGTGGAGGTGGAGCCGGCCGGCCGGACCGACATGGTCGAACCGTTGCGCGGCGAAGTAGGCGGGCGTCTTTGGGCTTCCGCTCGGCAGCAGACAGGTGGGCGGCAGGGTCAAACCGGCGGTGCGCGCCATCTCGGCATAGGCCTGCTCGATCGGACCGATGTCCGCCGGGTCGTCTTTGCCGCGGAACTTCACCAGCCAGTGCGACCAGCCCTCCGGCGCCACCAGGGCGCCATGGATCAGATCGCCGCTGCGATCGTCGTGGCAAACCACCGCCTTCGGCCGGGCGCCGCCGGGGGAGCCGCCCACCCGCAGCAAGGTGGGGAAGAGCGCCTCGGGCGCCCCTTTGAGCACTTGGCGGCTCTGTGCGGCGATCCGGTCGAGATCGATGGCGCCAGTATCCACGGGCTCCTCGGTCTCCGGCCGGTAGACCAGGGCTCCCATCGCCCACTCCCCCATGCAGGCCAGCATGTCGAGGGGCGTCAGAGAGAGGGGATTGATCTTGCTGGCAGCGGCTCGGCGATGGATCAGCAACCGCCCCCACCCGTCGGGCAGGCTGTCGTCGAACACACCATGAAGGCCGGAGAACGGCGCGTCCGGCCCCTGCAGAACGCCTGGGCGCGGGGTTCGCAGAAACCAGGACAGCACCCGGCCGGAGGCGAGGAAGGCATCGTCGAATTCGACATAGGTTTTCCCGTCGCGGGCGGCCAAGCGCCCGACAGCCTCCTCGTCGCCTTCCCCCCAACGCAGCGACACCGCCAGAACGCCGACATGCTTCATCGAACCACCGTCCGGCGCTTGCCCCGCTGGCGCTTCGGCCGCTCGATCACCTCATCGAGGCTGCGGAATTCCGGTTCCGAGAACAGTGCGCCGAACTCTTCGATCGCGTCGAGCACGACGGCGACGCGGATCAGCGCGTCGAACGCCAGCTTGCCGCTGGCCTCGAACCGCCGCAGCGTCCAGATGTTGACCCCGCTGCGGTCGGCAACCTCCTGCTGGGTGAGCCCAAGGGCGACCCGCCGGGCGCGAGCGCGGGCGGCCACGGTCCGTGTCACATCCCCAGGGGTCATGAGGCTGAGTGGGATCATGAGACAACTTATTCCAGAAATTCGCTGTAAGTTGGATTGTGATCCAACTTATATCTGGACACAAGGCAGTGTCTGCTCAAAGCGGTCTGCAGCGAACCGTGGCGACCGAACCTCCTGAAGGGGCCGCTGTGTCGGCCTCGGACCAGTCCAGCCAGCATCCCCAGGATCTGCCGGATACGCTCGACCTCGTCCAGGCTGACCCGACCACCGCGGCGGTCGTAGAGTTGGGTGGTGCGGGTGGAGGTGTGGTTGGTCAGGACGGCAGTGGTCTCCAGCGTGCCGTCCTTGACCAGATCGGCGGTGATCCCACGGGCGCGGACGCTGTGGCACCCGAGCGGCATGGCGATGCCCACGACGCGGCGGCGCACCATAGCGTCGATTCTTCCGCTACTGAGTCTCCGAGGAGATCAAGTGCCACTGCCAGCGACGCAGTGACGATCGGAGAGAGCAGCTCCGGCCAGTACAATCAGTACACGATCCGCTGATTCGGCTGACGGGTGTTCATCTCGTTGGTCTGGAAGCTCACCAGCTTTCCGCCTTTTGAGAAACGAAGATGCGCGAACGCCATTTTCCCAGGAAACTGGTTGCCGACAAGATTGGTTTCACTATAGCTGTACGACAGCATCTTTTGAGCCGTCAGGCAGCGTTGAAGACGAAGCGGGCTGTCCAAACTGCGCGATCACCTGCTCGACGGTCGCGTTCTGCTGCTTGAGTGCTGAGAGTTCACCGTCCGTGATCTTGGTGCCAGACGCGACCGCGCATCCAGACAAGACGAGTGCAACGACGATGGCGGCTAACGTACGCATAGTTCCCCCTAACGGCATGGTTCTCCAAGGTAGATAGCACGCCGTTCGACTCTCACGTAGGCGTACAATATCGTATCGGAATGTCATATCCGCCATCCGGGTTCTGACATGACTCTACCACCGGCTGGAATGACTCCCGCGCCATGGCGTGATCATCGACCCGCTCTGACATCTCAATCCCGGCTCTTCACTTCTATCCCCTGTGGATCAGCGTTCAATCTCGGCCGGCATTCGTATTCGGTTATTCCATTGGTTTGCTGAAGGAAATCGTTCCGCAGGTGTCTATGTAGGGGCACCTACCACAAGAAATTATCTCACCGAGTCAATGACATAACTTTTTGGTCCGCACGGCTAGGGTTGGACGCCGATCCACACCCGCTCCGGTATTGGTCAAGATTGACCAATACCAGCAACATGCCTTATGGTTGGTCAGTCTTGACCAAGGAGATGTGTCATGGACCCCGTCAACCTGTATGAGGCCAAGACCAACCTGTCGCAGTTGGTCGACCGCGCTGCCGCCGGCGAAGAGATCGTCATCGCGAAGGCTGGCCGGCCGATGGCCCGTCTGGTTCCGCTGCGCCGTCGGACGACGCCCCGGCCGCTCGGCCTGCTGAAGGGCGAGGTGGTGCTGGGCGAGGATTTCGACGCCCCGCTGCCCGAAAGCATGGCGCGGGCCTTCAGAGGTGAAGAGCCGTGAGACTGCTGATCGACACCCACATCTTCGTCTGGATGACCAGCCAGCCCGAACGCCTGTCTACGGCCGCCGCTGTCGCGGTGGTCGACCCCCACAACGAGGTTTTCCTCAGCGCCATCAGCGTCTGGGAGATTTCGATCAAGCGTGCCCTGGGACGGCTTCCGTTTCCCCTCGAGCGGCTGGACGCCCTGCTGACGGAGATGGGCATTGAGGTGCTCGATCTGACAGCTGCCCATGGGGTCGCCGCGGGGGGCTTGCCGCGCCACCATGACGATCCGTTCGATCGCGCCTTGGTGGCGCAGGCGCAGATCGAGGGGATGACGCTTGTGTCGGCCGATCAGGCTGTTGTCCGTTATGGGGTGCCGGTAATCGCGTAATCGTAATAGAGATTTCTCCGCCAAGGAGCATCACAGTTCGGGGAGACGGGCCTCTACAGCTCGTGGGGCCTCATGATCCTCAGTCATCCACCCCAGCAGGGCGCCACATTGGTACCGCACCGTTGCCCGGTATCTCCGGCCAATCAAGCTGCGCCATCTCCTCAGCCGATATGGTGCCGTGCTGGTTGAAGGCGTTCTCAAGATGCTGGATGAGCCAAGCATACCCCTCCTTTGAAAGCTCGACGGCTGGTTGCTGCCGCAGCGCAAGTCGTGGATTCATGTTACCGATGCCATTGTGATAATTGCGCTGGGTGCTCGCAAAGCTGTCAGGATGTGAAACAGCACGCAGGTAGGACCCCAAGGGATCTCATACTTTCAGTAGATTACCGTGCCGATCGGCGTCCAAACCCCGTGCCGGTTCACAGAACGAGCTCATGGCGCGCGCTCGAGCCGTCGGGCAGAGCGTAGAGACGCTGAAAGCCGCGATCGCGCTGGCGCTGCCGGCGGCGTCCGGGCAGGAAGCCATGGTGTCGTCGGTCGACCGATCACGCATGCGTGTGGTCATCAAGGACCTTGAGGCACTGCTTGCGGCTGATGATATGGCGGCGAGCACCCTCTTTCACGCACATGAGGGTGAATTGCGTTCGGTTCTCGGCCACCATGCCGACGCCGTCGCACGGCTCATTGAAGACTTCGCTTTCGACGAGGCTCTCAACGCCCTGCGAGTCGGTGTCGCCAAGTGTCTGGAAGATGGTGAATGAGTAAGAAAGGGGGCGTGTATCGATGGAAAAAAGGCAGATCTACTATATCCTATACGTAAGCGCCGCGGCAGAGCAGTTCAGTAAAAAAGACATTCTTAAATTTCTTCGTAAAGCACGAGAGAAGAATCAACGCCTCGACGTGACTGTGGCCTGATTATAACCAGACTCTTCGGCAGCGCGGAAGCTTATGTTTCGCCTACATTACAGAGCATCGACCGCCTAAAGGCGGTCGAGCATCACACCTCTAATCCTTTGACAAACTTCATGCAGTTCTGATGCGTTTGACAAACTCATCTACGGACGACTGCAGGGTCTGCGCCTGAAGTCCGAGGTTGCTGGCGGCTCGCAAGACTTCCGAGGCCGATTGACCGGCTTGATTGGAGGCTTCATTGACACCAACAATACTGCGGGAGACCTCAGAGGTGCCTTGTGCCGCCTGCTGGACATTGCGTGATATCTCGCCGGTGGCGGCGGTCTGCTCCTCCACCGCCGAGGTGATGGTCGCGGCGATCTGGTTCACCTGCAGAACCGTGTCGGCAATGCCCCGGATTGCGCTGACAGCACCCTGCGTCTCCTTTTGGATCGCTTGTATTTGGCTGGCGATCTCCTCGGTGGCACGCCCGGTCTGGTTGGCGAGACTCTTCACCTCGGACGCCACGACGGCGAAGCCCTTGCCCGCTTCACCAGCACGAGCCGCCTCGATTGTAGCATTCAGCGCCAGAAGGTTGGTCTGGCTGGCAATTTGCTGGATGAGCAGCACCACGCTACCGATCTTCTCGGCAGCCTGGGCGAGGCTCTCCACGGTGGCGTTGGTACGTTGCGCTTCATCCACCGCAGTGCGGCTGATGTGTGCGGCGGATTCTACCTGCCGAGCGATTTCAGCGATCGAACTGGACAACTCCTCGGCCGCTGACGCGACGGTTTGGACATTACTGGACGCCTGTTCGGTTGCCGCGGCCACAGAGGAGGCTTGACGTGTCGTTTCCTCAGCAATCGAGGACATGCTCTGGGCATTTCCTTGAAGCTGGGTGGCAGAGGACGATACGGTGCTGACCACGCCCTGCACGCTGGCTTCAAAGCTGTCGGCCAACTCGTTCATGGCGCGCTTCTTCTCTGCCATTGCGCGCTGCTCGGCCTGCTTGGCTTCCTCTTCCATGGTGCGGGCACGTTGGAGGTTCTCCTTGAAGACCTGCATCGTGCCAGCGATATCGCCGATCTCATCCTTGCGCCCAACGCCATAGATATCGACGTTCAGGTTGCCGTCGGCGAGGCCGCGCAGACTGGTGACCGACGCGCTGATCGGACGGCTGATGCCGTATCGGGCGATTAGCAAACCGACGACGATACCGCTGAGAATGCCCAGCACCGCCACTGCAATCAGCATGTTGTGGACAGATTGGGCATTGATGCTGGCGTTCTGCGAAACGGCACTTGCCTTGTCGTCGGTGTATCTGTTGTAAGCGTTGATGGCAGCCTGAAGTTGGTTGGCGGCAGTTCGCGACGTCGTAACAGAGTCGAGAACAGTTTTGCGCGCCGCATCCATACTAATCTGGTCCCCGACATTGCGGGCCTGGACGATTGTATCATCCAGCTCCTTCAGATAGGAGGCATAGGCCCCATCGATGACGCTGAGCAACTCCGCTTGTCGCGTGTCGGCGGTCTTCTTCAGAACGGTGAGCCGCTGTTCGAGTTCGCGCCGCTGAGCGGCGACCTCCTTCTCCGCCTCACTTAACCCAGCGCGTGAGGGATCGGCGGCAATGTAGTATTCTGCGCGATTCAGACCAACCACGTTGCGGTTGGCGCGCGCGCCAGTAAGCGCCTCACGGCCAGCCTGCTCGATCTCACCGGCGTCCCGATCGAGTGTCGTAAGCGCTCGTACGCCCATCACGCTGATCACAGCAGTAACTGCTGACATCAGAATCACCAGGACAAGAATCTTGGCAAAAATTTTCACATTACTGAACTGCATCACTCGTATCATCCTGTGAGTCACGGCTTGGAGCATCTGAAGAAAATTGACACATTATAACTTAATCAATGGTTTAAAGGTATTTCATGGGGTTGCAAAGATTTCCCTGTTTATCGAAAATATTTAGAAAACTTATTTATTTGCGATTGCGGTGGATGGTCGATTGTTCTGAAAGGCTAGATGGGATAGACGCTCCCCGTTTCTGGTGAGTGACACCAGCTGAAGGGGATCGCCCCTCTGGATACGGAGTTCCTTCCCATGCAGCCCACGATCATCGGCCCGATCGTTGCGACGGCGCCGGTGGCCACCATCGGTGATACGAAGACTTTCACCTCAGCGCGCCACTTGGCGGCTTGGCTCGGATTGGAGCCGCGGCAAAATTCGAGCGGTGGCAAGGAGCGCCTGGGCGGCATCTCCAATTCTGGGGATGGCTATCTGCGCCGCATGCTGGTGCACGGCGTCGGCCGGTGAATGTCGCGATCGTGGCGCCGGCCTTGTCCGGCACCGCGCGGCGCTGTTAAGTCTGACCGGTCGGGACGGAGAGGCGGGTCCCGGACGGGGTGCTCGGAGCAGACCATTCGGCGCGCGCTCCGGCGGGCTGGTGCCCCGTGGGGACGACCGCGGCTAGACCGAAGCCGCGATCGCCGCCGAGACGGGGTGCGCGCCGGATTCGGTCTACCGCATTTCGCTCCAAAAGGGCGTCAGCACCGCCGGCGTGGCGCTGCGGGCCGAGGAACCCTTGTGTCTTTGAATTTTGCTAGAGAAGAAGCCCTGGGGGGTGGGGCATGCCCCACCCCCCAGGGTGGAGCGGCACCCGCTAA
>NZ_LGQU01000088.1:0-35390 GCF_003115935.1 Azospirillum sp. TSH20 | reverse complement strand
GCTCTCGCACAAAGCTTTGCTTTGTGCTGACGCGGCAGGCGGACCGTAGGTCCGCTGAGAGCGGGGGAGGTTAGGTGGGGGTCTAACTTCCCCCGCACGTACACCCGCCCCAAAAGCGTACGCCCCCGCACTTCACGCATCGCGAACCGCCGTACGCCGCAGTTCACGAAGCCAGACCCACTCCTTACGCACCCGCACTGGCACGTACACCCGCCTGCCGACGATGGTCCTTCGCAACACACCCCCCGCGAAGGCACCCTCCCGATGCGCAAGCCCGCCAAGCTCCCAATCGTCATCCGCATCCTGCTGGGCTTCTCCCCCTGGCTGCTGTTCGGCGCCATCCTGCCGCTTGCCGGACTGCTACCGGCCTCCCTCACAGCGCTAACGGCCAGCCTCGCCCTCTGCGTCCTCGACAAGCTGCGCGGTTCCTACAAGGCGCCGGAGTTGGTCGCTGCCGCCTTCTTCGCCGCCCTGCCGCTCTGCTCACCGCTGGGCTGGGACTGGCCGGTGCACAATCTCGGTCTCGCGATCCATTTGGCCCTCTCGGCCATGGCCTTCGGCAGCATCGCGATCGGCAGCCCCTTCACCCTGCAATATGCCCGCGACGACTGGCCCCGCGAGTATTGGCACCTGCCGCAGTTCGTCGCCGTCAACCGGCTGATGACGGCCGTCTGGGGCGTGCTGTTCCTGATCGGCGGCCTCGGCTTCGCCGCCCTGCCCGGCTGGGAGGCTCCGGTCTCCATCGGCGCCAGCGCGCTGGGCATGATCGCCAACCGGCTGCTGCCGAACTGGCTCGTCACCATGGGAATGCGCCGCCGGCTGGCCGAAGCCGATCCGCACCCCTGGCCGGCCCCGGCGATCCTGAACCGCAAGCGCACCGCACCGAACGAGCGCGATGTGGTGGTGGTCGGCTCCGGGATCGGCGGGCTGACGGCGGCGGCTCTGCTGGCACGGGCCGGGGCGCGGGTCACGGTTCTGGAGGCGCATGACCGCCCCGGCGGCTTCTGCACCAGCTGGACGGTCAAGGCGCGCAACCGCCGCGAACCGGGGGGCGAGCCCTTCCGCTACGTCTTCGATGCCGGTGTCCACGACATCAGCGGTGCCCAGCCCGGCGGCCCGGTCGATCATCTGCTGCGCTCGCTCGGCGTCCACGACCGGGTGGACTGGCAACCGGTCAGCCGCGGTGTGGTGATGAACGGCAGGTTGCTCCAACTGGCCGACGATGCCGACGGACTGGCAACCCAGATCGCTGCCGACCACCCGCCCAGCGCCGCCGGTGCCGCCGCCTTCCTGGCGGAGATGCGGGCGATCCATGACGAGATGTTTCGCGGCTGCGCTGACCGCGGCCTGCCCAACATCCCCGATTCGGTGGCGGCGATGCGCCGCTATGTGGCGGACTGCCCGCATGCCTTCCACTGGATGAGCCGCCCCTTTCAGGAGATGCTGGACCACTACATCCCCGACCGCGCCGGCCAGCGCCTGCTGACCGTGCTGACCGGCTATCTCAGCGACCGGGCGGACCTGCTGACCGCCGGTCAGATGGCGCCGATCTTCGGTTACTGGTTCTCCGGCGGCCGTTATCCCGCCGGCGGGTCGCAGGCGCTGGCCGACGCGCTGGCCCAGTCGATTCGTGCCGATGGCGGTGAAATCCGCCTGCGCACCTCCGTCACCCGCATCCTGATCGAGGACGGCCGCGCCGCCGGTGTCGAGACTGCCGATGGCCGCATCATCCGCGCCCCCGCCGTGGTCTCCAACGCCGACCTGCGGCGGACGATGCTGGAACTGGTCGGGGCGGAGCATCTGCCGGCCGCCTACGCCGCCCGTTGCTCGGCGCTGCGTCCCTCGACCTCCGCCTTCATGGTCACGCTGGGGCTGGACGTCGTTCCCGACCTGCCGGCGATGACGTTCCTGCCGTCCGATGAAGCCGGCTTCGGCATGGCCGTCGCCGTCCCCTCCACCCACGACCGCAGCCTTGTCCCCGCCGGCCATGCCGCGGTGACCTTGTTGCGGCTGGCCCCGGCCGATGCCGGTTGGAACCGCGCCGATCCCGCCTACAAGGCGCGCAAGCGGGCGGAGGGCGATGCGATGGTCGCCGCCGCCGCCCGCCTGATCCCCGATCTTGAACGCCACATCACCACCCGGCAGGAGGCGAGCGCCGCCACCTTCGCCCGCTACGCCCACACCAGCGCCGGTAGCATCTACGGCATCGCCCCCGACCAGCAACGGCTGACCCGCCGCAGCCCGATCCCCGGCCTGTGCCTGGCCGGGGCCGGCGTCTTCCCTGGTCCCGGCGTCGAGGCCTGCGTCATCTCCGGACGGCTGGCGGCCGAAGCCCTGCTGGGCAAGGAAAGCCTGAGGCCGGAAGCCCTGCGCGGCACCGCCGGGCAGGCCGTCCGCTCCACGGGCCTGCCGGTGGCGCAGATGGGGTGAGCCCAAGTATTCAAATCTGGTCCGCAAACCCCGCCAACGCCCGCACCTCGGCCGGGCTGCGTCCCTCGTCGCGGAGCGAGCGCAGGGACTGGGCGCGGTCGCGCTTGGCCAGCCGCTCGCCCGCCGCGTTCCGCAGCAGGCCGTGATGGTGATAGTCCGGCGGATCGTAGCCCAGAAGCGCCTGCAGCAGCCGGTGCAGGTGGGTGGCGAAGAACAGGTCCTCGCCGCGGGTGACCAGCGTCACGCCCTGCAGATGGTCGTCGACGGTGACGCTGAGGTGATAGCTGGTCGGCGTGTCCTTGCGCGCCAGCACCACGTCGCCCAGCAGTTCCGGCGTCGCATCCTGCCAGCCCCGCGCCCGGTCGTGCCAGCGCAGCGGCCCGGTCAGCCGCCGGGCGGCCTCCACGTCGAGTCGCAGCGCCCAACTGTCGCCACGGGCAATCCTCTCCGCCCGCTCCCCGGCGGAGCGATGACGGCAGGTGCCGGGATAAAGCGGCCCGTCCGGTCCATGAGGCGCCGCACCGGCCCGCGCGATCTCGGCGGCGATGTCCTTGCGGGTACAGAAACAGGGATAGAGCACGCCCAGCGACTCGAGCCGGGCCAGCGCCGCGCGGAAATCGTCGAAATGGTCGGACTGGCGCCGGACCGGACCGTCCCAGTCGAGACCGAGCCACGCCAGATCCTCGATCAGGTCGCGCTCGTATTCGGGGCGGCAGCGGTTGGGGTCGATGTCCTCGATCCGCAACAGGAAGCGGCCGGCGGCACTGCGGGGGGCGCTGCGGGCGGTGGTCCAGCCGAACAGCGCGGAATGGGCATGGCCCAGATGCAGGTGCCCGGTGGGGCTGGGGGCGAAGCGGGT
Organism: Azospirillum sp. TSH20; assembly: GCF_003115935.1. Taxonomy (NCBI): domain Bacteria; kingdom Pseudomonadati; phylum Pseudomonadota; class Alphaproteobacteria; order Rhodospirillales; family Azospirillaceae; genus Azospirillum; species Azospirillum sp. TSH20. Next base: position 32,101 of record NZ_LGQU01000088.1, on the reverse strand, counting down.
GACGAGATCGCTCATCCCCGCTTTATAGCGGATCGCGCGCCGGACCGGGCGCGGGATGTGTCGGTCAGGCGGGACTTAGATGTAAGGCCAGATCAAATATAAGGATTGTCGCGGATCGGCTCGACCGGGATCTCTTCGCCTTCCAGATACAGCGCCAGACGGCGGCGCAGCTCGCGATCGAACGCGTCGATGCGGATCTGGCGCTCACGCTCCTCGCGTTCACGGCGCTTCTGGGCGAGGTCGATGATGACGGCGGTCATGGCGGACTTTCCTCGGGGTCGCTTCCGGCCGGTTCGGACCGGCGGGATCGGCTTGGATCAACGAGACCCACCATGGCGGCGTCATGGTTAACGAGCGGTAAGCGCACAAGGGAGGCGGCCGGACTTTCTGCCGATGTCATTGTCGATGTCACAGCCCCCGCGCGAAGGTCCGGATGGCGGTTTGCCGCCTATCCGGGCATGTCCACAGCGCGAAAAAGGTTACACATCAGTGAAGAAATTCGGCCGCACCGGGTCAAGATGTTGAGTCCGGCCCCCTGATCCACTATGTATCTGGTTGTCCCGGATCGCCATCCGGCCGCCGGGGCGGAGCAGAGACGACCCCGCGCACAAGCCGCACCAGTGTCGCGTGCCGGGATCCAGACACGTCAGACAACGGTTTCAGATAAGGGAGTGGCCATTGGCTCCACCACCCGATCACTGTCCGGCTCTGGTGCTGAACGCGGATTTCCGCCCGCTCAGTTACTTCCCCTTGTCGCTATGGTCCTGGCAGGAAGCGGTCAAGGCGGTCTTTCTCGAACGGGTCAACATCGTATCGCACTATGACCGGGTCGTCCGATCCCCAAGTTTCGAAGTCCGGTTGCCCAGCGTCATCTCGCTGAAAGAGTTCATCCCGGCCACGCGCCGCCCGGCCTTCACCCGCTTCAACGTCTTCCTGCGCGACCGCTTCACCTGCCAGTATTGCGGCCGCCCCTTCCCCACCCACGACCTGACCTTCGACCATGTGATCCCGCGGTCGCGCGGCGGTCGGACGACGTGGGAAAACGTCATCACATCCTGTTCGGCCTGCAATCTGGCGAAGGGCGACCGCCTTCCCCACGTCTGCGGCATGATCCCCCTCAGTCCGCCCTTCCAGCCCAGTGCCTACGAGTTGCAAGAGAACGGACGCGCCTTCCCGCCAAACTTCCTCCATGAAAGTTGGCGGGATTTTCTTTACTGGGACTCGGAACTGGACCCGATGTAGCGCGGTGCGGATGGGGGGACGGTGTCGCCCCCCTGCACCCGCCCGTTACACCCGCACCCTACACCCGCTCGGCCACCCAGATCACCGCCCGGGTGCCGGCCTTGATCGCCGCCGACAGAATCGGATAGCCCGCCGCGCGCTCCGCCTCGTTCTGCAGCCCGATGTCGCGGTGCTCGACCTCTTCCGCCTGGAACTTGCGGATGCTGTCGGTCAACTCCTGCTCCTCGGGGCCGAGATGCTTCAACTGCGCCTCGTAATGCTCCTCGATCACCTCTTCCACCGCGACGGTGCAGGCCATCGCCGCGCGCTCGCCCAGGATCGCGGTGCCGGCGCCCAGCAGAAAGCCGGTGACGTGCCACAGGGGCTGCAGCAGGGTCGGCCGCACCCGGCGGCGGTTCAGCTGCTTTTCGAAATATTGCAGATGGACCAGTTCCTGCTCCGCCATGTGGCGCAGGGTCTTGCCGTGGCGCCCCTTGCCCATGACGGCGATCTGGCCCTCATAGATACGCTTGGCGCCGTACTCGCCGGCATGGTCGACCCGGACGATGCGGGCCAGCCGCTCGCGCCGCGGCAGATCGCCGGGCATCGAACCGGGAAGAGATCCGGGCAGCGAGCCGGAACGGGAAACAGCGGAGGCAGACGTCGTTTCACTCACAATGCGGTCCTCGACACCGGGGTGCGGGTGTAGGCGATGCGTGCCGCGACGAAGGCGTAGGCCGCCAGCGCCAGCGAGATCACCACGTTGTAGCCCGCCATTGAGATCCCGAACAGCGACCACGCCACTTCGTCACAGCGGGTGACCGGGGCGGCCAACACCTGGGCGCGCAACGCCTCCAGCGAATTGGCCGGCGCCGACCCGCCGCAGGACGAGGTGCCGGCCCACCAATGCTGCTCCACCCCGACATGATAGGCGGCGATGCCGGCGCCGGCCAGCAGGGCCAACCCGCTCACCACCAGCAGCGCGTCGCCCAGCCCCTTCCAGCGGCGGAACAGCCAGGTCACCAGCCCCAGCACCATCACCGCCACATAGGGCCAGCGCTGCATGATGCACAGCACGCAGGGTTGGTAATCCAGCACGAACTGGAAGAACAGGGCCGACAGCAGCACCCCTGCGCTGGCCAGCGCCAGCAGCAGGGCGGCCACGCGGGGATCGTCGAAGACGCGGGACATGAGGGGCTTGGTCGTCATGGCCGACAAGGTAGCGCGTACTGGGCCGTTCGGCCAGCCGTCCGCGACACCCGCGCCGCCCCTGCGACGGCATGGCAGGGGCCACGGCCGCTGCGGGGAATAAGCGGCACCGCGGCGGCGTCCCCGACGCCTGGCGATGTCCGGACGGAGAAGCCCGGACGCCCCGTTCTTTTGCACTTTCCGTTTCCGGACTGTTGCGTTAGAAGAGGCGTCGCTGCGGGCGTGGTGAAATTGGTAGACGCGCCGGACTCAAAATCCGGTTCCGCAAGGAGTGTCGGTTCGAGTCCGACCGCCCGCACCACCCGATCCCCTCACTTGGGATCGCGCTTTCCGGCCGGATCAGGTTTCCGATCAGCCGGCCACCTTTTCGGCGAACTGGTCGAAGGCCTCGACCGCCTGGGCGGCATACATCACCGACGGCCCGGCGCCCATATAAACCGCCATCCCCATCGTCTCCATCACCTCGTCGCGACTGGCCCCCTGCTTCATCGCCGCTTCGGCATGGAAGGCGACACAGCCGTCGCAACGGATCGCCACCGCGATGGCAAGCGCGATCAGTTCCTTGGTCTTGGTGTCCAGCGCATTCGCCTTCAGCGCCGCCTGGGCCATTCCGGAAAAGGCCTTCATGACGTCGGGCGCACCGCCGCGCAGTTCACGGATGGCGCCGGACAGCTCACCGGTCATCTGCGGCCAGTTCTTGTGCATGGTCGTCTCCTGTTTTTGAAGGGCGCCCGCAGGACCATCTGTGCCCAGGCGGCACCGCCATTCATTGACAATAAATTAGAATATACTAATCTATAGGTCAAGAGCCGTCCGCGGCCGCCCTCTCCCCCTGCCCCTCCCCCCTTGCAAGGACCACGAACCATGTCGCTGTGCTCGCTTTTCCGCCGCCTGATTCCCGCTGCACCCTCGGATGGACAGGGCGCCGCCGGCCGTATCCAGCAGATCGACGCCGCGACCGCGATCCAATGGCAGTCCAAGGGCGAGGCGGTGATCGTCGACGTCCGCGAACCGCATGAACACGCCGCCGGCCATATTCCGGGCGCGATCCTGAATCCGCTGTCGCGGTTCGACCCGTCGCGCGTCCCGACCGACTCGGGCAAGCATCTGGTCTTCCATTGCCAGGGCGGCATGCGTTGCGGTCCTGCCGCCGAGCGCATGATGGCCGCCGGCCACACCGGCACCATCAACCGCATGCGCGGTGGTTTCGCCGCCTGGGTCAATGCCGGCGGCAAGGTGGAGCGCTGATCGGGCGGCGGGCTCGTCGAAGCCGCTGGCCTGCGCGTAACCGGGGACGTATGAATCCTTACGCCGCAGGCAAGAAGCAGAGACCACCGCATGAAGCCCGCCTCCCCCTCGACTGCCCCTTCCTCGATCATTGTTGATGAAGTCGCCCCGCAGAGCTTCACCCTGACGGTGATGTTCGACGGCCGGCGCTTCGACTGCGGCACCTACATCAACCGTGCGGCCGCGATGCAGGCCGGCCGCCTGTTCCTTCAGCGCAAGGAGGGCGAGGCGGCCAACGGCCGGACCAAGCGGAAGCCGGGCAAGACGTGATGCCCGATAGAATGCCGAACGACGATCGCCCCCGCATGGCCGCAAATCTCGGCGCCGCCATCGCCATCATGATCGTCCTGATGCTGGGCTACTGGCTGATGCACGCCCTGATGCGGCAGTCGAAGACCGAAGACTGCCTGCTGGCCCACCGTCGGTCCTGCGGCCCGGTCGAGGCGCGGTGAGCGACCGCCCCGGTGCGGGAGCCGCATGGGTGGGGCCTGGGTGGGTTCCCGCCCCCTCCACGCCCGTTGGGACGCTCCCGCATCAGTCGGGAAAGCCATCGCTCGGCAAGATGGTGCGGGCGGCGGGACTCGAACCCGCATACCAAGAGGTGAGGGATTTTAAGTCCCTTGCGTCTACCGGTTTCGCCACGCCCGCGCCCCGGACTCTGCCACCGCAATCCAGCCCATGCGACCGGATCCGTACGGCAAAGCTCATGTCCACGGAGCGGTCCCGCGCCGCGCGCGCAGATTGCATACCTCGATATGCAACGCACCGTTCCGTGGTCATGACTTAGACAATCGCGGGGCTGCGGGTCAAGAGGCCTTCGCAAAACCGCAGGCATTCCCATATCGAAGGAAGCGCAACTGGGAGACAGGCCCGGGACTGGGCCGGCATAGGGAGGGAGGCAGCGTGAGCGAGACGCAATGGATGTCGCTGGTGGCGCTGCTGATGGTCGCGGTCCTGGTGGTGCCGGCCGCCCTTCGCCGGAACCGCGGAGTCGTGCTGCGCAACGCCGCGCTCTGGCTGGCGCTGATCGTCGCCCTGGTCTGGGTCTATAACCGATTCGGACCGTTCGGCCTCTGATTAAGGACGGGTGTCCTCGTTCATCGTCATGATGCCGATTCCCATCGACACGCTGCCGAAGGTCAGCATCAGGCCGGCATAGAGCATCACCGTGGCGGTGATGCCGTAATCACTGTTGCCGATCAGCGTCGCCAGCTTGGCGACGTCGAACCACAAGAGACCGGTCGCCAGCACCACGGCGCCGACGACGCCGGCGAACAGATGGCGGAGAAGAAACAGCAGCGCTGCTTTCTCGAAGCTCTTCATGGCGGGACTCCCGCGGCAAAGCTGATTTGGATGACAATCTGTTAATGTAGGGCCTAAACGGTCCTCGACAATCGATCCGCCGACATAACCGTCATTTGGACCGGAGTCATAGCCCGACTACCCTTTCGTACCAATCGTGACGGTGGGCGTACCGCCCAGGCGGCGGACGATCTCCGCCAGCTCGTCGGTCGCGGCCGCCAATTCCTGCTCGTCGGTGCCGCGCAGGACCAGGCTGACGCCGAAGAAGCCGGCGCGGAAGTAAGGATAGCTGCCGATCTCCAGGGCCGGATGGCGGTCCTGCAGAGCGGACAGCTCGGCGGCGATCACCCCCTCCGCCAACTCGCAGGCCACCGTGCGGGCATGCAGAGCCGGCCCGCCGGCCAGCCGCGGCAGAATGCCGTCCAGCATCGCCCGCATGATGTTGGGCACGCCGGCCATGACGAAGACGTTGCCGATCTGGAAACCCGGCGCCTGGCTGATCGGGTTGTCGATCAGGATGCCGCCGGCCGGGACATTGGCCATGCGCAGCCGCGCCTCGTTCAGCTGGCCGGCGGCATAATGGCGCTCCAGCCGGGCGACCGCCTCCGGGTTGCGCTCCAGCGCCACGCCGAAGGCCTTGGCGACGCAGGCGGCGGTGATGTCGTCGTGGGTCGGGCCGATGCCGCCGGTGGTGAAGACATAGGTGTAGCGGGCGCGCAGCGCGTTGACCGCGGCGACGACCTCCTCCTCCACGTCCGGCACCACGCGGGCCTCGCGCAGCCGCACGCCGATCTCCGTCAGCTTCTCCGCGATGTGGCCGAGATTGGCGTCCTTGGTGCGGCCCGACAGGATCTCGTTGCCGATCACCAGGACGGCGGCAGTGGGATTTGCGGCAACCGGGTTTTCTGCGGCTTCGGACGTCATGGCGGTGCGGGTCTCCGTGGAACGCTCTTGTCGAGCGGGAAGGCCAAGGGTAGCGTCGCGGCCAAGATGCGCTTTCCCACCCCCCTTCTTCAAGGCCGCCTGATCCGCCGCTACAAGCGGTTTCTTGCCGATGTCCTGTTGGACGGGGTGGAGGTGACGGCGCATGTCCCCAATTCCGGCAGCATGATCGGGCTGGACCTTCCCGGCTCCGCCGTCTGGCTGTCGCGCTCCGACAACCCGAACCGCAAGCTGGCCTACACGCTGGAGCTGGTGGAGGCCGCCGCCCCCTGGGGCGAGGGGCTGGTCGGCGTCAACACCGGCCATCCCAACGCGCTGGTCGCCGCCGCCATCGCTGCCGGCACCATCCCGGAACTGGCCGGCTACGACCGGCTGCGGCGCGAGGTGAAGTACGGCCGCAACAGCCGCATCGACGTGCTGCTGGAGGACGATCCGGCCAAGCCCGCCGCCCGGCCTCCCACCTATGTCGAGGTCAAGAACGTCCACCTCCGCCGCCCCGAAGGCGCGTATGGTGACGCCGCCGAATTCCCCGACTGCGTCACCGCCCGCGGCGCCAAGCATCTGGAGGAGATGGCGGCAATGGTGGCCCAAGGCTGCCGCGCGGTCATGCTCTACCTTGTCCAACGCGGCGATTGTTCCCATTTCCGCACGGCGGCTGATCTCGATCCGGCGTATCATGATGGTCTGCGCCGCGCGCTGGATTCGGGGGTGGAGGCGCTGTGTTGGTCTTGCGCGATCACGCCCGAATCGATTGAATTGGACCGGCCGCTGCCGATCCGGCTTTAGGGCTGCGGCGGGCTCAAACATCCGGCTTTTGGTTACTTGGCATAGGGGCTTTCGTCTTGGAACAGGATCACGTCGAATCCAACCGCGTCCGTCTTCATGGTCCGGAGGGATTCGAAGGCATGCGCAAGGCCGGCCGTCTGGCCGCGCTGGCACTGGACTACATCGTCCCCTATGTGCAGCCGGGCGTCACCACGGGCGAGCTTGACCGCCTGCTGGAGCAGTTCATCCGCGACCATGGCGGCGTCCCTGCCCCGCTGGGCTATCGCGGCTTCCCGCGCGCCAACTGCATCTCGGTCAACCATGTCGTCTGCCACGGCATTCCCGGCGACAAGCGGCTGGTCGACGGCGACATCCTGAACATCGACGTCACGCCCATCGTCGACGGCTGGTACGGCGACAGCAGCCGCATGTATCTGTGCGGCGACGTCGGCGTGAAGGCGCGCAAGCTGGTCGACGTCACCTATGACGCGCTGATGATCGGCATCGCCGCGGTGAAGCCGGGCGCCACGCTGGGCGATATCGGCCACGCCATCCAGACCTTCGCCGAGTCCCACCGTTTCTCGGTGGTGCGCGATTTCTGCGGCCACGGCGTCGGCCGCGTCTTCCACGAGCCGCCGTCGGTCCTGCATTACGGCAAGCCGGGCGAGGGCCTGGTCCTGAAGGAAGGCATGATCTTCACCATCGAGCCGATGATCAACACCGGCCGCCCCGACGTGAAGATCCTGGGCGACGGCTGGACCGCCGTGACCAAGGACAAGTCGCTGTCCGCCCAGTTCGAGCATTCCATCGGCGTCACCGCCGACGGCGCGGAGATCTTCACCCTGTCGCCGGCGGGCTACACCAAGCCGCCCTACACGGTGGAGTGACGTCCAAGGGTCATCCGGGGTGATTGGCGGGCGCCGTCTCGGGGGATGCGGCGCCCGTTTCCGTATGAGCAAGCTTCAATATCCGGCCATGGTTGCCGGCAGGACCGCCACACTGCCGGGGTTCCCGAGCAGATGGGGCGCCGGTTCCAGGGTTCGGGCGGCGGCCAGCACCCCCTGGGGATCGAACCACAGCGTGACACCGGTGACCGCCATGCCCTCCACAAGGACGCGGTGTCGGCCGAAACGGTAAGCGATTTCCCGCGTGCGATCGGGCCAAAGCCGGTCTGACGAGCCGGGTCCCAGAATGCGCAGCGTGCTTCCCACGGTGGATTGCCCAACCGTCAACACGACCGCAGCCCCGGCGGCGACCCCGGCGGTCGGAGCCGCCATGATGGGCGTGCCGGTCTGCCTGGGTGGCGCCGCTTTCGGCTTGCGTTGCGGAATTGGAGAGGCGGCCGCCAGACGGGGCGGAGGCTGCTGCCGGCCCTGTTCAGCCGGCGCTGCCGCTGGCGGCGTCGGCATGGGGGATACAACCGGCACCACGGTCGGCGGAACAGGCAGAGGCTCCTCCGGCGTCGGCGCCATCGCCGGAGCCGTCTGCGTGACCGGAGGCTCCGGCGGCCTTGGCGCCTTAGCCGTCCGGACATCCGCCACCGGGCTTTGCGGGGCCGCGTCTGACGGCGCTTTCTCAGCCGGCGGCGGCTCTGCCGGGGCCGTTGGCGCCGTGCCCGCAGCCATGGCGGCGGACAGCCGGCCCCAAAGTGCGGCAACGTCACCGGACGCCGGTTGCTGCGGAAGCACCACCGCCAGCCCGACAACCACCAAGCCGGCGGCCGCAAGTCCGGCCGCGGCGAGGGCCGCCAGCCGCGGCCTGGACCTTATCCATCCGCTTCGGCGCCGGTCGCCTCCGGACGGAGTCTCCTGTCCGTCCGCATCGGATTGTCCGCTCCCGCCGTCCTCCGCCTGCACCGCGTCGCTCTGCGCTTCGGTCGGAGCGGAGGCTTTTGCCTCATCGCCCTGGGCGTTGGGGGAGGCGCGGCGCCGTTTTCCAGTTCCCGTCGCCATGGCGCCTCAGCCCGCTGTCCGCAGCATGGAAGGCGAAAGATCCGCGACGGGATGGATCCGTCCCTGGCGGTCGATCAATCGGGGCAGCACAGTAACCTTGTGAACGGGAAAATCGGTGAAGCTCGGATAATAGCGGTCGGTTCGGAACGCCATGCGCTCGACCAGATTTTTCTGATTGAAGAAGAAGTGAATGGTGTCGACCAGTTCGACCCGGGTCGTTCCATCCTTCAGCCGGGATTCGGCCTGCACCGCACGGAACGGGAAGACATATGTCACCTCGGTCAGGTTGCTGAAACGGTCGAACCGAGGTCCCGTCTGCGGGGCACCCAACATCCCCAGTACGTCGCTTTTGTTGGCGCCGATCATGAAGACATAGGACGGTTCGATGACGCCTGCCGTCGGCTGGCCACCGGTGGTGGTGCAGGCGGCGGTGACCAGCACCGCCGCCGCAACCGCCAGCTTGCCAGCCGTCCGCAAGCCGGTACGGAGATTGATATTCCCGAACATCGGCAACAGCGAAGCTCCGCCCTTACGGCACCGGCAGGGCGACCAGGGTGCCGGACGCCAGCCGTTCCTGCGGATCGAGCGACGGGTTCAGCCGGACCAGATCGGCCAGCGAAACACCGACCTTCCGGGCAACCGTTTCAAGCCGTCCGCCCCGCTTCACCTGATAGAAGCCGCGCACCTCCGGTCCGGCCGCATAGGCAACCGGCGCAGCGACCACCGGAGCGGCCATCACAGGAGCGACCGCCATCACCGGTGCGGCGACCACCGGAGTTGCCATCACCGTTCCAACCGTCACCGCGGCCGTCGGTACGACCGTTCCCGTAACGACGGGGGTGCCGTAATAGGCGACCTGCGCCTGGGCGGACGAAGCGGCAGCGACGACGGACAATGCCGCAGCGGACCATATGGACAAGCGCATCACATGCCTCCCTTACCCAGCCTAGCGGACCCGGTATACCGGCGCGGCATAGGTCGGAACCATGTAGGTCGGCATCGCGACAACCGGCGTGGCAACGACCGGCGCCGCCATCACCGGGGCAGCAACCACCGGGGAGGCGACCACCGGAGAGGCGACAACGGGCGCGCTCACCACCGGAGCCGCAACGACGGGAGAGGCGATCATGGCGGTCGGCGCAACGACCGTGGTCGCCATCACGGGAACTGTGACCACGGGCGCGGCCGCAACCACCGGGGTCGCATAGTAGACGACTTGAGCCTGAGCCGCGCCGGCCATACCGGCCACCAGCAACGTTGCACAAGCGAGTGCCTTCATCATCTCAGCCTCCTATCTGCAGCGCCGGGTGGTCAACGGACGTAGTAGACCGGCGAACCGGCGACCGGAGCGGCCATCACGGGAGCGGCCATCACAGGAGTGGAGATGACGGAGGTTGCCATAACCGGGGCCGCCATGACGGGTGCGGAAACCACCGGAGTGGCCATGACGGGGGTGGAGACGACCGGGGACGCCATCACAGGGGTCGCCATCACAGGGGTCGACACGACCGGGGACGCCATGACCGGAGCGGTCATGACCGGGCTGGCCACAACCGGGGAAGCCATGACTGGAGTGGCCATGACTGGGGTGGCCATAACCGGAGTGGCAACCACCGGAGTTGCAGTAACCGCGACGCCGGCAACGGTCGAACCGTTCGTGGTCGTACAACCGGCCAAGCCGGCGGAAACGAAAAGGGCAACAATGATTGGCATACGCATTGGTTAATTCCTTATTAGCCGTTCATCATTGGTTGCCCCTTTTGGGCGACCACTTATGAGAGGCACTATTCCACGATATCTGGTTTTCGGGAACGGCTTTCGGACAATCTAAAATCATCATTTTGATTACAGGGCAGACACATAAAATTAGAGGTAATTTCATCGCTTCCGCTGCCTGCCACTTGTCCTCAACGGCTTTACTCCGATCGCTTCAATCCCTGTGCCTTGCAGAAAATGCCTACCGGGCCAATTAGGAATGACTGGGAATATTTGTCCCGACACCCGGCAAAACCTGCCGCCCGGCTGCATTGCCTAAGGACTATGATGTTATCGGACAAAACAACATCCAACCAGTATCGCTAGGCTTTCTCTTTTTCCGGCCACTGGCTCCAGTTGGCATCGTTTTTGTTTGGCTGCTTCCAAGGAGGTACTCGCTATGCAAAGACTTGCTGCACTGGCGATGGCCATCGCCCTTTCCATACTGACGCTCGAACCGGTTTTCGCCGGATGCGGCCCGGCCGGCATCCAGCTGCTGCCGACCAGCACAGCATCGACGGTGAAGATCACCATCCGGACCTCAAGCGGCCAGCCCGCGTTCGGGACGGGCTTCATCTGGGACAGCGATGGCCACATCGTCACCAATGACCATGTCGCCACGGTCGGAGACCTGCACATCGTCACCCTGGCCGACGGCGAGCACCGCGCCGCCCGGATCGCGGCCCGTGCGCCCGACCAGGATCTGGCGCTGTTGTCCGTCGATGGTCCCCTTCCTCCGGCAGCACGGCGTGCGCCGGCCGGCAGCCTGCAGCCGGGCGACTCCGTGCTGGCGATCGGCAACCCGTTCGGTCAAGGGACCACCGTCAGCACCGGCATCGTCAACGGCTTCGGCCGCGAGGTCATCACGGCACCGGATCGTCACATGATGGGGATGGTGGAGACGACGGTGCCGTTGCGTCCCGGCAATTCCGGCGGTCCATTGCTGAGCTGCCGCGGGGAGGTCGTCGGCATCAACACGGCGGCGGTGCAAACCGCACCCGGCGGCTCGACACTGGGCTTTGCCATCCCGATGGAAATCGCCGATGCGGCGGTCGCGCGGATGTTGCGCGCCGACACCGCCGTCGTTGCGGCACCCGATTTCGGCTCGCGGTTCCCTGCGGAATCCGGAACCGTGCAGCGCGGATCGGCCCGTCCGGGACTGGGGCTCTATGTGGTGCCCGGCGGCAGCGCCCTTGTGGTCCAGCAGGTCGTCCCCGGTTCCCCCGCCGCCCGCGCCGGAGCAATGCCGGGAGACGCCATCATCGAGGCCAATGGCCGCATGGTCTCCTCGCCGGAGGAATTGCAATCCCTCGTCCACGACGCCACCGTAGGCACCATCGCGGTCCTGAGAATCCTCCGCTCCGGAGTTGCCCTCGACATGGCCGTACGGATCACGCCGGTGGTCTTCTCTCCATAGCGGCGGCACCGGGCGACGCCACCGTCAGCAACCCCCTTGGGGATCCAAGACCAGAAACGATCAAGGGCCCGGCAATTGCTTGCCGAGCCCTTGAAGAAACTGGTGCCGCAACAGGGATTTGAACCCCGGACCTACTGATTACGAATCAGTTGCTCTACCCCTGAGCTACTGCGGCGTCGTTGTGGCGCGGAACATAGCGATGTGCTCCGCTGGATGCAAGCGGTGAATTTCGGAAAAATCGACCGCTCCTCCTCAAGCCTGCCATGCACCCGAACGCCTCATCCATGCTGCCGGATCACCTCCAGGAAGGCGTCGGCGTAGCGTTCCAGCTTGCGGCCGCCCACCCCCGGCAGATGGGCGAAAGCGGCATGGTCGCGGGGACGCTGGGCCACCATCTCCAACAGCGTGCTGTCGTGGAAGATCACATAGGGCGGCACGCTCTGCGCCTTGGCCAGCGCCGTCCGGCAGTCCTTCAGCGCATGCCACAGCGCGTCGTCGGCCGCCGACAGCGCACCGCGGGCGCCGGAGCGCGACACGCCCTCCCCGCTCGATCCGCCGCCGATGGACCCGCCCCGCGCGGTGTGGCGGCGCAGGGCGTCGTGGACGCCACGGCGGCGCTCCAGCACCGGGTCCTTGCGCAGCTTCACCACCCGTTGACCCTTGATGACGGCAACCCCGGCATCGGTCAGGCGGAAGCCGCCATAGCCCTCCAGATCGACGGTCAGCAGCCCGGTCGCCACCAGCTGGCGGTAGACCGACTGCCATTCGACCTTGGTCAAATCCTTGCCGACGGCGAAGGTCTTCAACTGGTCATGCTGCTGCTGCACCACCTTCTCGGTGGCATTGCCGACCAGCACGTCGATCAGGTGACCGGCGCCATAGCGCTGCCCGGTGCGGTAGACCGCCGACAGCGCCTTCTGCGCGGCGATGGTGCCGTCCCAGGTCTCGACCGGATCCAGGCAGGTGTCGCAGTTGCCGCAGGGCTCCGGCAGCGTCTCGTTGAAATAGTTCAGCAGCACCTGACGGCGGCAGTCCGATGTCTCGCAGAAGCCCAGCAGGGCCTCCAGCTTGCCGCGCTCCACCCGGCGGTGGCTGTCGCCGGCCTCCGACTGTTCCAGCATCTGGCGCAGCATCACCACGTCGGCCATGCCGTAGGCCATCCAGGCGTTGGCGGGCAGGCCGTCGCGGCCGGCGCGGCCGGTCTCCTGATAATAGGCTTCCAGGCTCTTGGGCGGGTCGAGGTGGCAGACGAAGCGGACGTTCGGCTTGTCGATGCCCATGCCGAAGGCGACGGTGGCGACCATCACCAGACCCTCGCTCTTGATGAAGCGGTCCTGGTTGGCCTCGCGCACCTCGGCCGGCAGCCCGGCATGGTAGGGCAGAGCCTCGCGGCCTTGGCTGTTCAGCCAGGCGGCGACATCCTCCACCTTGTTGCGAGACATGCAATAGATGATGCCGGCGTCTTCCGGGTGGTTCTCGCGCAGGAAGGCCAGCATCTGCTGGCGCTCGCTCTTCTTCGGCACCACGCGGTAGGTGATGTTGGGCCGGTCGAAGCTGGACAGGAAGACGCGGGCGTCGGTCAGCCCCAGCTTGTCCTTGATCTCGGCGCGGGTCTGCACGTCGGCGGTGGCGGTCAGCGCGATGCGCGGCACCATCGGGTGGCGTTCGTGCAGGATCGATAGCTGCAGATATTCGGGGCGGAAGTCATGCCCCCACTGCGACACGCAATGCGCCTCGTCCAGCGCGAACAGCGCCAGCCGGGTGCGGTCAAGCAGATCGAGGAAGCGCGGCGTCACCAGCCGTTCCGGCGCGACATAGACGAGGTCGATCTCGCCCTGCACCATCGCCCGCTCTACCTCCCGCGCCTCGGCCGGGCCGAGGGAGGAGTTGAGGAAGGCGGCGCGCACGCCAAGCTCCCGCAGCGCCGTCACCTGATCGCGCATCAGGGCGATCAGCGGCGAGACCACCACCGTCACGCCGTCGCGCACGAGCGCCGGGATCTGGTAGCACAGCGACTTGCCGCCGCCGGTCGGCATCAGCACCAGCGCGTCGCCGCCGCGCACCACATGGTCGATGATGTCGGCCTGCTGGCCGCGGAAGGAGTCGTAGCCGAACACCGTCCGCAGCGCGTCGAGCGCCGTGGCCGGCCGTTGACCGAGGGCATCGTCCGACGCACCCGGGTTGCTGTAGGAAAACAACGAATCCACGCCGATGCGGTTCAGGAAAGTGGTGCCGGAGATCCGGCTTGTCGTCTCAACGCCCCATCATGTGGCACAGATCGCCCCCGCGGCAAAGCCGCAAAGGGACACGCCCGGGAACAAAGGTCGGACCCGCCCGGGCACCACCACACATTGGTGTGAAACAGTGGCGCCCGCTCATCGTCCGCGTGTAAACTGAAAACGGCGGATGGGTGGTCCATCCGCCGTTTCAGAAGGAGGAAGGTGGCATGAAGAAGATGCCGTTCTTCCTGGTGCTCCAGTGGCGGAGATGGCGGATCGAAATCCGCTTGATCCACCGCTAAGCATCGGGAGCGTGCCGGCGGGTGCGGGAACACCTGCCGGCCACCTCCGAAAAATATACAGCCGCACGACCCGATTTTCAACGCGCGGTATTGGCCGCTACAGCAAATCCCGCAGCATCGCCACCAGCGGCACGTCGGCCGGCGGCATCGGATAATCGCCCATCCGGTTCGGGTAGACCCAGGCGAGTCTCTGCCCCTCCTGCGGCATCACGTCGCCCTCCCACACCCGGCAGACATAGAGCGGCATCAGCAGGTGGAAGCTCTCATAGCTGTGCGAGGCGAAGGTGAAGGGCGCGAGGCAGCTTGCCGCCGTGTCGATGCCCAGCTCCTCCTTCAGCTCGCGCACCAGTGCGGCTTCCGGCGTTTCGTCGGCATGCACCTTGCCGCCGGGGAATTCCCACAGCCCCGCCAGCGACTTGCCGGGCGGGCGCTGGGCCAGCAGCACGCGCCCGTCGGCATCGACGAGCGCCACCGCGACGACCAGCAGCACCGGCAGCGAGCCGGGTGCGGGGGTGGAGCTGGGATCGAAACAGGCGGTCATCACTCAACTCCGGTGGCGGTCAGCTCCGATAGCTGCCGTTGATGTCGATGTAGCCGTGCGTCAGGTCGCAGGTCCACACCTTCGCCGTGCCCTTGCCCAGGCCGAGGTCGATGTCGATGTCGATCTCCTTGCCCTTCATGTGGTTGGCGACCGGCGTCTCGTCGTAACCGGGGACTTCCATCCCGTCGGCGCAGATCAGGGTGCCGCCGACGGTGATCTTGATCAGGTCGCGGTCGGCGCGCTCGCCGGCGCGGCCGATGGCGGCGACGATGCGGCCCCAGTTGGCGTCCTCGCCGGCCACCGCGGTCTTGACCAGCGGCGAGTTCGCCACCGTCATGCCGATCCGCTTGGCGGCGGCGTCGCTGTCGGCGCCGCGCACGGTGATGGCGATGAACTTGGTCGCCCCCTCGCCGTCACGCACCACCTGCAGCGCCAGATCGAGCAGCAGATCCTCCAGCGCGGCGCGGAACTCCGCCAGCTCGGCGGTATCGGCGCTCGTCACCGGGGTGTTGCCGGCCTTGCCCGTCGCGAACAGCAGCAGCGTGTCGCTGGTCGAGGTGTCGCCGTCGACCGTGACGGCGTTGAAGGTGCGCTCGGTGAATTCCGACAGCATGTCCTGCAGCGCGGAGGCGGCGATGGCGGCGTCGGTGAAGACGAAGCCCAGCATCGTCGCCATGTCCGGCGCGATCATGCCGGAGCCCTTGGCGAAGCCGGCGATGGTCACCGTCGTCCCGCCGATCTTGGCGGTGCGCACCGAACCCTTCGGGAAGGTGTCGGTGGTCATGATTGCGCGGGCGGCCTTCTCCCACGCGGCCGAATCGGCTTTGAGGTTCGGTGCCATCGGCGCCAGACACTTGCCGATGGCGTCGGCGGCCAGCGGGATGCCGATCACCCCGGTCGAGGCGATATAGACCTCGTCGGGGGCGCAGCCGGCCAGATCGGCGGCGGCGGTGACGGTAGCCTGCACGGTGGCGTCGCCCGCCTTGCCGGTGAAGGCGTTGGCGTTGCCGGCATTCACCACCACGGCGCGAGCCGAGCCCTTGGGCAGGCTGTCGCGGCACCAGATCACCGGCGCCGAGCAGGTCAGCGACCGGGTCAGCACGCCCGCCACGCTGGTGCCGGGATCCAGCACGGCCAGCAGCAGATCGTCGCGGCCCTTGTATCGGATGCCGCTGTTCGCCGTGGCGATGCGCACGCCCGCGATGGGCGGCAGCGTCGGGAAGCTGGCGGGAGCCAAGGGGGAGAGGGTCGTGGCCATGGAGGGGATTCCCGTGGTGGGGAGTGGTGGTGTGGTGGTGGGGGCAATACGCCCCCCGTTCCCTTACTTCTTCGCCGGCTCCGCCGGAGTGGCGGGCGCGGCCGGGGTCGCCGGAGCGGCGGCCGGCTCTTCCTTCGGCATCGGCGAACCATCGATCTGGAAGGTCTCGACCTTCGCCTTGCCGCGCAGCTCTTCGACCAGGGCGGTGACGATGTCCTTCGACAGCGCCTGCTCCAGCTGCGGCTTCACTTCCTCAAGCGTCGGCTGCGGCTGGGTGCGCTTGTCCTCGACCTTGATGATGTGCCAGCCGAACTGGGTCTTGACCGGCTCCTTGCTGACCTCGCCCGGCTTCATCGCGAAGGCGGCGTTGGCGAAGGGCTCGACCATCGCGTCCTTGGTGAAGTAGCCGAGGTCGCCGCCCTGGGCCGCGGCGGCGGCGTCCTTGGACTTCTCCTTGGCCAGCTTGGCGAAATCGGCGCCCTTCTTCAGCTGGGCGATGATGGCCTTGGCCTCGTCTTCCTTCTCGACCAGGATGTGGGCGGCCTTGACCTCCTCCTGCGCCGGGTTCTCCTTCAGGTAATCCTGATAGGCCTTGTTCAGCGCCTCGGGCGTGACGCGGGCCTTGATTTCCTTCTGGATGTAGGCGCGCTGCACCGCGCGCTCCTCGGCGCGCTTGATCTCGTCCTTCACCTCGGCCGAATCGGCCAGGCCGGCCTTGTAGCCGGCCGAGGAGACCAGCTTGCCGCTGATCAGCTGGTCGATCACCGCCGGATAGATCATCTCGATCGGCATCTGCTGCACCTGGGGCGGCAGCTGCGAGACCATGCGGGTGACGTCCGACTTGTGCAGCTCCTCGCCATTGACGCGGGCGACCACCGGATCGGCCGGGGTGGAAGCAGCCGGAGCGGCGGCCGGCGCCGAAGCGGCCGGAGCGGGAGTGGCGGGCGCCGGCGTCTGCGGGGCAGGCGTCTGGGCGTGGGCGGCCAGCGCGATGCCGCAGGCGGCAACCGACAGGAGCGCGGTGCGGAACACTCGTTGAACCATGGCGTGTCTGTTTCCTTCCGGCGGATGCTTCGCAACAAATGGGCGGCCGATGGACCGGCGCCCGTTTCGCATGGTCTGCGGCATCGGAGCCATCCGCCGCTCCGCGCCCGATTCCGCAGGGGATTAAGCATGGCTACGCCGCGCGGGGCAAGGGTCCCCGTCGCCCCATGGCCCGGCAATCGCCCTATAGCTGTGTGCCCCGCCAGGGGATACCAGCCCCGGCCGGCGCCAGCCAACCGCCGCGGCGCTTTCTGGACGCGAATTCATGAATCGGTCATGCCCGCACAGGGCGGCGGCGGTCATGGATGGTCCATGCACCCGCCCCGTCCGCTTCCCCACCCTTCGCCTGCCCATCCCCTGACCATCCCCCGCCCGAACCGGCCGCGCAAATGCCGCAACCGGCGCCCCACCGGCCCGGTCTCGTTGACAGGGCCTTGCCATAGTCCTATGTGAGACCCGTCGATAGGCTGGCCCACATTCCGCTTTACTCCCGAGGTTTTCATGTTCGGCGCTCTCGCCCGCAAGATTTTCGGCACCGCCAACACGCGCGCGGTCAAGGCGCTGCACAAGACCGTGGCTCAGATCAACGCGCTGGAGCCGTCGGTCGCCGCGCTGTCGGACGACCAGCTGAAGGGTCGCACCGACTGGCTGCGCGAGCGGCTGGCCAAGGGCGAGACGCTGGACGACATCCTGCCCGACGCCTTCGCCACCGTGCGCGAGGCGGCCAAGCGCGTGCTGGGCCAGCGCCATTTCGACGTGCAGCTGATGGGCGGCATGGTGCTGCACAGCGGCAAGATCGCCGAGATGCGCACCGGTGAAGGCAAGACGCTGGTCGCCACGCTGGCCGTCTACCTGAACGCGCTGGAAGGCAAGGGCGTCCACGTCGTCACCGTGAACGACTATCTCGCCTCGCGCGACAGCGGCTGGATGGCGCGGGTCTACGGCTTCCTCGGCCTGACCACCGGCTGCATCGTCCATGGGCTGGACGACGACGAGCGCCGCGCCGCCTACGCCGCCGACATCACCTACGGCACGAACAACGAGTTCGGCTTCGACTATCTGCGCGACAACATGAAGTTCCGGCTGGAGGAACTGGTCCAGCGGCCCTTCAACTACGCCATCGTCGACGAGGTCGACTCGATCCTGATCGACGAGGCGCGCACCCCGCTCATCATCTCCGGCCCCTCCACCGATTCGTCGGAGATGTATGTCCAGGTCGACCGGCTGATCCCGATGCTGGTGCCCGAGGATTACGAGAAGGACGAGAAGCACCGCTCCGTCAGCTTCACCGAAGCCGGCCAGGAGCACATGGAACAGCTTCTGGCCGAGGCCGGGCTGCTGAAGACCGGCGGCCTCTACGACATCCAGAACGTGGCGCTGGTCCACCATTCGCAGCAGGCGCTGCGCGCCCACATGCTGTTCCAGCGCGACAAGGATTACATCGTCAAGGACGACAAGGTCGTCATCATCGACGAATTCACCGGCCGCATGATGGAAGGCCGCCGCTTCTCCGAAGGCCTGCACCAGGCGCTGGAAGCCAAGGAGAAGGTGACGATCCAGCGAGAGAACCAGACGCTGGCCTCCATCACCTTCCAGAACTACTTCCGCATCTACCCGAAACTGGCCGGCATGACCGGCACCGCGCTGACCGAAGCGGCGGAGTTCGGCGAGATCTACGGGCTTGAGGTCGTCGACATCCCGACCAACGTCCCGGTCAAGCGCATCGACCACGACGACGAGGTCTATCGCACCGCGACCGAGAAATACCATGCGATGATCGACCTGATCGAGGATGCCCGCAAGCGCGGCCAGCCGGTTCTCGTCGGCACCACCTCGATCGAGAAGTCGGAACTGCTGGCGGAGCTGCTGACCAAGCGCGGCATCCCGCACAACGTCCTGAACGCCCGCCATCACGAGCAGGAAGCCTATATCGTGGCCCAGGCCGGCCGCGCCGGCGCGGTGACCGTCGCCACCAACATGGCCGGCCGTGGCACCGACATCCAGCTCGGCGGCAATCTCCAGATGCGGATCGAGGTCGAACTGGCCGACGTCCCGGAAGGCCCGGAGCGCGAGGCCCGCATCAAGCAGATCGAGGCCGAGATCGCCGAGGCGCGCGAGACGGTGAAGCAGGCCGGCGGCCTCTACGTCGTCGGCACCGAGCGGCACGAAAGCCGCCGCATCGACAACCAGCTGCGCGGCCGTTCCGGCCGTCAGGGCGACCCCGGTACCTCGAAGTTCTTCCTGTCGTTGGAAGACGACCTGATGCGCATCTTCGGGTCGGAGCGGATGGACAGCATGCTCCAGCGTCTTGGCCTGAAGGAGGGCGAGGCGATCATCCATCCCTGGATCAACAAGGCGCTGGAAAAGGCGCAGCAGAAGGTCGAGGCGCATCACTTCGAGGTCCGCAAGAACCTGCTGAAGTTCGACAACGTCATGAACGACCAGCGCAAGGTCGTCTATGAACAGCGCCACGAGGTGATGGAGAGCGAGGACATCGCGGAGGAAATCCGCGAGATGCGCCACCAGATCATCGCCAACATGGTGTCGGCCGCCATCCCGGCCAACAGCTACTCCGAGCAGTGGGACATCGACGGCCTGCACGAGGCGGTCAACCGCGTGCTGGGCATGGACCTGCCGGTGCACGAGTGGGCCAAGGAAGAGGGCATCGCCGAGCCGGAGATCGAGGAGCGCGTGCGCGAGGCCGCCGACCGCAAATATGCGGACAAGGAGGAGGCCTACGGCGCCGAGACGATGCGGCATGTGGAAAAGAGCATCCTGCTCCAGATCCTGGACCAGGAATGGAAGGACCACCTCCTCCAGCTCGACCACCTGCGCCAGGGCATCAACCTGCGCGCCTATGCCCAGAAGGACCCGCTGAACGAGTACAAGCGCGAGGCGTTCGAGCTGTTCGACTCGATGCTGATGGCCCTGCGCGAGCAGGTCACCACCATCCTGATGCATGTCGAAATCCGCATGGCGCCGTCGCAGGAGGAACTGTTCGCCCGCCAGATGCAGGAGATGCACGAGGGCCGCATGGACCCGGCGCTGGCGATGGCGGGCATGGGGGCGGGTGAAGGCGAAGCCTTGCCCGACGGCATGGTCCGCGCCTCGTCGCTCGCCGGCACGCCGGAAGACCAGCCCCTGCCGGCCGAGGTGATGGAAAACACCCCCCGCAACGCCGCCTGTCCCTGCGGGTCGGGCAAGAAGTTCAAGCACTGCCACGGCCGCATGGCGTAAGGGGTTGATCGGTGGGGGTGCCTGCGCATTGCCCCCACCCTTCCCACGGCTTCGCCGCGGGCCCCTTCCCTCCCCCGCTTCGCAAGGGAGGGAGCTATCCCCTCCCCCGCCCAGCGGGGGAGGGTTAGGGTGGGGGTCTAACTCCCACAAAGCTCCCATGAAACCAACCCCTCCCCACCCCGTTTCCCATCCGTGACCACGGAAAAACGGGACGCCATGTTCGAAGAATTCAAGAAATTCATCAGCCGCGGCAATGTCGTCGAGCTGGCCGTCGGCATCATCATCGGTGCCGCCTTCACCGGGATCGTCAATTCCCTGGTCAAGGACATCCTGATGCCGCCGATCGGCTGGATCATGGGCGGCATCGATTTTTCGAACTATTTCATCAGCCTGTCGGGCGGCCATTACGACTCTCTGCAGGCCGCCGAGAAGGCGGGGGCGGCCACCGTCAATTACGGCCGCTTCATCAACAGCTGCATCAATTTCCTGATCGTGTCGGGCGCCCTGTTCATGATCGTCCGGCAGGTCAACCGCCTGCATGTCCTGCACAAGGAAGCGCCGAAGACCCCGCCGCGGCAGGAGCTGCTGCTGGAGGAAATCCGCGACGCCCTGCGCGCCCAAGCCAAAAGTGAACCCGGCACCCGGCCGCCCGCCGACCACACCCCCTGATCGCCCGGCGGTCCTGAGCCACTTTCCCTCACTGCGGGAGCTTGTCACAGGGTTGGGAGAACCCCTCGTTGCCGCAGCGCGTCGAACGGGTTACCCTGTCTGATAAGCTGGCGATGGCGGTGAGATGGCGAAGGCCTCGCCCGCCTGCGCTGTCCATGACCTCGGCAAGGGCCATGTCCATGTCCGCCAAGCGCTGTGCGCCGACCGTCCCTGCCGGGGCGCCACCATGATCCGCTCCACAGCCTGCATGGCTGCTGTGCGGTTGCTTGGCATCCTTCTTCTGTTCCTTCTGGCTGGCGACCCTGCGGCGGCGATCAACACGCCGGCACCGGCGGCGGCAACTCCGGACGCAGGTCCGCGCCCGGCGGAAATCCGGGTGACGCTGGACGACAATTACCCGCCCTACAGCTTCCGCACCCCCGACGGCGTCCATGTCGGCATCGTGAAGGATCTGTGGGCGCTGTGGTCGCAGAAGACCGGAATCCCGGTCCAGATGATGCCCACCGACTGGAGCCTCGCCCGCCAGACCATCGACACCGGGGCCGCCGACGTCATCGAGACGATCTTCCGCAACAGCGCGCGCGACGTGCTCTATGATTTCTCGAAGCCCTATGCCCGCGTCGACGTGCCGATCTGGTTCAGCGCCGACCTCAGCGGCATTACCGGAGTGGAGTCGCTGCGCGCCTTCACGGTCGGGGTGAAGGACGGCGATTTTTGCGCCGAATGGCTGACCGACCAGGGCATCACCGCCTTCCAGCGCTACCCCGGTTTCGAAGCGATGGTGGAGGCCGCGGCGCGGCAGGAAACCCGGGTCTTCTGCATGGACGACCCGTCCGCCCGCTATTACATGACCAAGCGCGGCGTGCAGGGACGCTTCCGCTACACCGACCCGCTCTATACCGGCGAACTGCACTGGGCGGTGCGCAAGGGCAATGTCACGCTCTACCGTTTGATCGCCGACGGCTTCGCCCGCATCACCCCGCAGGAGCGCAAGGCGATCGAGGAGCGCTGGCTCGGCCGCAGCCTCACCGGCATCGTCAGCCCCCAGATGATGGACCTGCTGCTCAAGCTGCTGAGCGGACTGGCGGTGCTGGGCTTCGGCGCGCTGGTGTGGGTGCTGCTGCTGCGCCGGCAGGTTGAAAGCAAGACGCAAAGCCTGCGCACCGCGGTGGCGGCCCTGACCGCCAGCGAGGAGCGGGTCCGCACCATCTTCGACAGCGTCACCGACGCCATCCTCATCCATGACCTGGACAGCGGCGCCATCCTGGAGGGCAACCGCCGGATGAAGGAGATGTACCGGGTGGGCGACACCCCGCTGTCGGACATCAATGTCGGAATGCTCAGTTCCGGCGTGCCGCCCTACACGCGGGAAGACGCGGCGGCCTGCATCCGCAAGGCGGCGGACGGCGAACCGCAGCTGTTCGAATGGCATGCCCGCCGGCTCGACGGATCGCTGTTCTGGGTGGAGGTCAGCCTGCGGCGCGCCGTCATCGACGGCAACGACCGCCGGCTGCTCGTCCTGGTCCGCGACATCACCGAACGCAAGGCGGCGCAGGAACGGATGGAATATCTGTCGCGCCACGACGCGCTGACCCTGCTGCCCAACCGCGTCCTGGTGCAGGACCGCACCGAACAGGCGCTGGCCCGGTCGGAGCGCAACGGCCGGCTGGTGGCGCTGGTCGCCTGCGGCCTCGACCGCTTCAAGACGGTGAACGACAGCCTCGGTCACGCCGTCGGCGACGCCCTGCTGCGCGCGGTGGCGGAGCGGCTGAAGGCGGCGGTGCGCGACACCGACACCGTCAGCCGCGGCGGCGGCGACGAGTTCATCCTGCTGCTGTCCGGACAGTCCGACATCGATTCGGTGGTGGAGACGGTCGCCTCCCTGCACGAGGCGATGGCCGAGCCCTTCCAGGTCGGCGGGCACGAGCTGACCGTCACCCTGTCGTCGGGCGTGGCGCTGGCCCCGGCCGACGGCAAGGACTTCGCCACCCTGCTGAAGAACGCCGACACCGCGCTCCACCACGCCAAGGCGGCCGGCCGCGACACCCACCGCTTCTATGCCGAGGCGATGAATGCCGAGGCGGTGGCCCACCTGTCCACCCGCAGCGGCCTGCGCCGCGCGCTCGACCGTGGGGAGTTCCTGATCCATTACCAGCCGCAGGTCAGCCTGGAGAGCGGCGCCGTCACGGGTGCGGAGGCGCTCCTGCGCTGGAACCACCCGGACAAGGGCATGGTCCCGCCCGGCGACTTCATCCCGATCGCCGAGGACAGCGGCCTGATCGTGCCCATCGGCGCCTGGGTCCTGACGGAGGCCTGCCGGCAGGCGGCGGCATGGCATGCCCGCGGCCTGTCGCTGTCGGTGGCGGTCAACCTGTCGGCTTTGCAGCTTCAGCGCAACGACCTCGTCGCCACGGTGACGCGGGCCCTGACCGACAGCGGGCTCGACCCGCTGCTGCTGGAGCTGGAGCTGACCGAATCGATGCTGATCCAGAACACCGACCTGGTGATGGACAATCTGCGCCGCATCAAGGCAATGGGCGTGCAGGTGTCGATCGACGATTTTGGCACCGGCTATTCCAACCTGTCCTACATCGGCCGTCTGGCGGTGGACAAGCTGAAGATCGACCGCAGCTTCGTCGCCGATCTCACCAGCAACCACGACAGCGCCAAGATCACCGCCGCCGTCATCCAGATGGCCCACAGCCTGAACCTGACCGCCGTGGCGGAAGGCGTGGAGGATGCCGAAACGCTGGAGGCCCTGCGCACCCTGCGCTGCGACGTCGCCCAGGGCTATTACCTGGGCCGCCCCGGCCCCGCCGAGGCGGTCGAACGCGCCGCCCGGCAGGTGAATCCGTTCAAGGTCGGGGCTTAAGGCCACCCCTTTCCTTACATGCCCTTCACCAGGGCGACGAGCTGGTCGAGCGCGGCGCTCCAGCCGTGATGGAAGCCCATCTCCTCATGCTGCGTCTTCGCCGCTTCGTCCTTGTGGATGGCGACGGCGGTATAGAGCGTGCCGCCGGCCGACGGCTCGATGGTCACGGACGCGGTCATGAAGCCGCCGCCGGTGGGGCGGAAGCCCGGACCCAGCGCATCGGTGAAGACCAGCCGCCGCTCGGGCTCCACGGCCAGGAAGCATCCGGTGCTGTCGTTCCTCTCGCCGTTCGGCCCTTCCATCACCGTGCGGAACTTGCCGCCGGGCCGCAGGTCGATCTCGCAGGCGGTGGTACGCCAGGGTGCCGGCGTGAACCACTTCATCAGCAACTCCGGCTCGGTCCAGGCCCGCCAGACGAGGCCCGGCGGCACCGCGACCTCACGCTTCAGTTCAAGGTCGAGCTGCGGGTTGAAAACCACATCGGTCATGGTGTCCCTTCCTCCCGTTTGTTCAGGTCCAGCACCAGGCTGTCCAGTTGATCGAGCCGCTTTGTCCACAGGCTCCGCTGGGCTTCCAGCCAGCTTTCCGCGGCCGCCAGCGCCTCCGGCTTCAGCGTACAGGTGCGCACCCGCCCCTCTTTGCGCGTTTCGACCAGCCCGCTGTCCTCCAGCATCTTCAGGTGCTGGAGAAAACTGGGCAGAGCCATGCCGAAGGGTTTCGCAAGGTCGCCGACCGACGCCGGTCCGCGCCCCAGCGCCTGGATCACCGCCCGGCGCGTGGGGTCCGCCAGCGCACGGAACGTCCTGTCGAGTGCTGCATCCATGACGGCACCCTAGCGGAAGAAAATACTTAGGTCAATGCCTAACCATCGCGGTCAGGCTGCGCCGTTCGCCAGATGCAGGCTGATGACCCCGGCGACGATCAGGGCGATGCCGACCACCTTCATCACCGTCACCGACTCGCCGAAGACGAACACGCCGATGGCGGCGATGGCCGCGGTTCCCGCCGCCGACCAGATGGCATAGGCGATGCCGACCTCCATGCTGCGCAGCGCCTTGGCCAGCAGCACGAAGGCGACGCCGTAGCACACAACCACCGCCGCCGCCGGGCCGAGCCGCGTCATGCCGTCCGACATCTTCATCGCGGACGTGCCGACCACCTCGAACAGGATCGCCACCACCAGATACAGCCAGCTCATCGCCTCGCCACTCCGCCAACTCCCGCAAGGCCGATCCCGCGGGGCCGCAGGATGGACCGGGCGAAGGGGCGCCGCAAGAGGGCCCCCGGCACATCCCACTCCAGATACCCACGGTTGACGCCACGCCCGGCCGGCCCTAGGGTCTTTGCCCTCATTCCCAACTTTATCTATGTGGTTTCGAAAGGGTCCGACGATGACCGGCGAACGGGATCTGGCGTTGCAGGCGAAGGCATGGCCGTTCGAGGAGGCGCGCAAACTGGTCGCGCGCTTCGCGAAAGCGCCGCCCGCCAAAGGCTATGTCCTGTTCGAGACCGGCTATGGTCCGTCGGGCCTGCCGCATCTCGGCACCTTCGGCGAGGTGGCGCGCACCAGCATGGTGCGCCACGCCTTCCAGACCATGAGCGACATTCCGACCAGGCTGTTCTGCTTCTCGGACGACATGGACGGCCTGCGCAAGGTCCCCGACAACATCCCCAACAAGGAGATGGTGGCGGCCAATCTCGGCAAGCCTCTGACCCAGGTGCCCGATCCCTTCGGCACCCATGACAGCTTCGGCGCCCACAACAACGCCCGGCTGCGCGCCTTCCTCGACAGCTTCGGCTTCGAGTACGAGTTCCAGTCCTCCACCGACTGGTACAAGTCCGGCCGCTTCGACGAGGCTCTGCTCGGCATCCTGCGTCATTACGACGAGGTGATGGCGGTGATGCTGCCCACCCTCGGCGCCGAGCGTCAGGCGACCTACAGCCCCTTCCTGCCGGTCTCCCCCTCCACCGGCCGGGTCCTGCAGGTGCCGATGCTGGAGCGCAACGTCGATGCCGGCACCATCGTCTTCGAGGACGAGGACGGCAAGAAGGTGGAGCTTCCGGTCACCGGCGGCCATGTGAAGCTGCAGTGGAAGCCCGACTGGGGCATGCGCTGGTTCGGCCTCGGCGTCAATTACGAGATGTACGGCAAGGACCTGATCCCGTCGGCCGATCTCGCCGGCAAGATCTGCAAGATCCTCGGCGGCACCCCGCCGGAAGGCTTCAATTACGAGCTGTTCCTCGACGACAAGGGCCAGAAGATCTCCAAGTCGAAGGGCAACGGCCTGACGATGGAGGAGTGGCTGGCCTATGCGCCGCAGGAGAGCCTCGCCCTCTACATGTTCCAGAAGCCGAAGTCGGCCAAGCGCCTGTATTTCGACGTCATCCCGCGCGCCGTCGACGAATATCTGACCTTCGTCGACAAGGTGCATGGCGAGGAGCCGGCGAAGAAGCTGGAGAACCCGGCCTGGCACATCCACAACGGCAAGCCGCCGGCGGTGCGCTCCGATGTGTCCTTCAACCTGCTGCTCAACCTGGCCGGCGCCGCCAACGCCGAGACCAAGGACACCATGTGGGGCTTCATCCGCCGCTATGCGCCCGACGCCACGCCGGAGAACAGCCCCTTCCTGGACAGCATGGTCGGCTATGCCGTGCGCTACTATCAGGATCAGGTGAAGCCGACCAAGCGGTTCCGCGCCCCCACCGACGCCGAGCGCGCCGCCCTGCAGGACCTGCTGGCCAAGCTGGACAGCCTGCCGGCCGACGCCCGCGCCGACACCATCCAGAACGAGGTGTTCGAGGTCGGCAAGACCCACGGCTTCACCGAACTGCGGGCGTGGTTCCAGGCGCTGTACGAGGTGCTGCTGGGCCAGACCACCGGCCCGCGCATGGGCTCCTTTATCCAGCTCTACGGCATCGACGAGACCAAGGCGCTGATCCGCGAGAAGCTGGCGGCCTGACGCCCGCTGGTTTCCATCTAACCGAAGGGAGGCGTCGAAAGGCGCCTCCTTTTTTCGTTTCCGAACCGATCCGAACGCAACTATTTTCGCAATCGATCGTTCGCCTGCCTTACTAATGACTATATGCCCGAAAAGAGTGCGGAAAACTGCCTTTCCGCCCACCGAATGGGCAAACCCAACGATATTCCATACCACGCTATGCGGGTATCGCACCGCACCAATTCGAAAAGGGTGGTACCGCTAACACGGCTGCAGGCTTAAACTCCGCCTCGTTACTGCATTTTGCAGTGCGTTTCCTCCCTAGACTAAAGGCCGCGCCCGCATGGGCTGCGGCCTTTTTTTTGGTCTAAGCCCGGAGGCAACCGCCGGTCCATATTAGGGAGCCGTTAACCGGACAGGCGCTTCGATGGTGGCGATGCTCTCACAGCCGTCCCCGCTTCGTTGAGCGGCGGCACAACCACAAGGCTTCAGGTCCGGTGACAGCCCGGCGCTCCCCCTCCCGCCCCTCTCCCCGACTCCTGCCGGAGGCGGACTGCGGCGTCGCGCCCGAACTGATGGACTATTTGTTCGCCGGGTCACCGGAGCCGGAACCGCTCCAGGCAGCGCCCTCTGCACCGCCCCCTGCATCGCCCGCTGCGCGCCCCTCTGCGCCCGGCCGCGGCGTCGCCCGTCAGGTCGGCGACGCGCTGGTCGAATCGCGGCTGGCCGGGATGGGCGATGCCGACGTGCGCTCCACCCTCGCCCGCAAGCTGTGCCGGCTGCTGCCCGACCTGCCGCCGGGCGGGGCCGACACCGTCAGCACCGTCGCCGTCCGTGCGCTGGAACAGCTGGCCCGCGACCACATCGTCCGGGTGCGCGAGGCGCTGGCGACGGCGATCAAGGACATCGCCTGCGCCCCGCCCTCGGTGGTGGCGACGCTGGCGCGCGACGTCGAACGGACGGTGGCGGAGCCGGTTCTGCGCTGCTGCGCGGCGCTTAGCGACGAGGATCTGCTGGACATCGTCGCCGCCGCCCCTGCCGGCTGGGCATTGTCGGCCATCGCCCGGCGCCACAGCATCGGCGCCGCCCTGTCCAACGCCATCGCCGGCAGCGGCCATGCCGAGGCCACCGGGATCCTGCTCGACAACAGCGGGGCGGTGATCGCCGAACCGACGCTGGAATCGCTGGTGGAGCGGTCGGCCCACCATCCGGACTGGCGGGAAAAGCTGGCCCGCCGTCCCGCCCTGCCCCGCCGGCTGGCGCTGCGGCTGGCCGATTTCGTCGACCTGGCGGTGGTGGAGACTCTGAGGCGGCGTCCCGATTTCGACGACGCCACGGTGGCGGAGATCGCAGCCACCACCCGCCGCCGCATCGACTGGGCCGAAGCCCCCGACTCGGCCGAGTCGCCGGAACGCCGCGCCGTCCGCCTGCACCGGCTGGGCAAGCTGGACGAGACGGCGCTGGGCGACGCGATGTCGTGGAACGAGGCCGGATTCGTGCGGGCTGCGCTGACCTTGCGCGCCCGCGTGGCGCCGGAGGTGGTGGACCTGATCCTGGACGCCCACGACCCGCAGGCGGTCACCGCGCTGGTTTGGCGCGCCGGCCTGTCGATGCGCTGCGCCATGCAGATCCAGGCCCGCGCGGCCGGCATCCACCCGCGCGCCATGCTGAACGCCCGGCAGGGCAGCGGCTTCCCGCTGTCCTCCGCCGAGATGGCCCGACACCTGGAACGCTACGGCATCGGGCCGTAAGGGAACCGATCAGTAAGGCTGCTGCTGCGTGCCCCCGCGCGGCATCGGCTGGCGCGGCGTGGCGCGGCCGGTGTGCGGCACCGGGGTGTCGGGCGAAACCTCCTTGTAATAGGGGCCGCGGTCGGTCGGGCTTTCCATCGCCTCGGCCGGGGTGACGATCTGCTCGCCGGTGCCGGCGTCGAAGGCGATCAGCGGCAGCTGGCGCACCTTCAGGCAGGCTTCGCGCTTGGCGGCCAGTTCCGCCGACTGCGAGCCGTCCAGCGTCACCAGCGGCAGCACCCAGTTCGCCCGCTGGTCGGCGGGGATCGAGGTGTAGACGTAGTTGGTCAGCGGCCGGCAATAGGCGATGCTGCCCTCGGCCACCGCGTCGGTGATCGGGGCGGCGGTGATGGCGGCGGTATAGTCGCCGACCGTCTGGGCCTGGGCCGTTGAGGCACCGGCGATGCCGGCGGCAAGCGCCAGCGACATGGTCAGACCGGGAATGATACGGGCCACGAGCTTGGCCATCTGCGCTCTCCTTCGACCATCTTCGAACAAGGTAAGGACCGGACGCGAACCATACGTATAAAGCCGAACGGTCCAGGCGTTGGAAAGGATCATCGGGGGTGCGACGCAAAGCTGCAATGCCTCGCTAGCGGTCAGGCTTGCCCTCCGCGACAAAACGCGCTACCTACGCTTCCGAAATCTCGGGGCGCTGGATCCCTAAGACGTTAGAATGACCAACGGTTCTAGTCTCCCGCTGAATGGGGGACGCTCAAACGTTTTAGGGAACGCTCCATGGCTCGCAAGAAGATTGCGCTCGTCGGTGCCGGCCAGATCGGCGGCACGCTGGCTCTGCTCGCTGCTCAGAAGGAACTGGGCGACGTCGTCCTGTTCGACATCGCCGAAGGCATGCCGGCCGGCAAGGCGCTGGATCTCGCCGAAACCTCCCCGGTCGAGGGCTTCAACGCCAGCCTGACCGGCGGCAACGACTATTCGGTCATCGAGGGTGCCGACGTCGTGATCGTCACCGCCGGCATCCCGCGCAAGCCGGGCATGAGCCGCGACGACCTGATCGGCATCAACAGCGGCGTCTGCAAGACCGTCGGCGAGGCCATCGGCAAGTATGCCCCGAACGCCTTCGTCATCGTCATCACCAACCCGCTCGACGTGATGGTGTGGGTGCTGCAGCAGGCGTCCGGCCTGCCGCCGGAGCGCGTGGTCGGCATGGCCGGCGTGCTCGACTCGGCCCGCTTCCGCTACTTCCTGGCCGAAGAGTTCAACGTCTCGGTCGAGGACGTCACCGCCTTCGTGCTGGGCGGCCACGGCGACACGATGGTCCCGCTGGTGCGCTACTCCACCGTCGCCGGCATCCCGCTGCCCGATCTGGTCAAGATGGGCTGGACCACGCAGGAGAAGCTGGACGCCATCGTTCAGCGCACCCGTGACGGCGGCGCCGAGATCGTCAAGCTGCTGAAGACCGGCTCCGCCTTCTACGCCCCGGCCGCTTCCGCCATCCAGATGGCCGAGTCCTACCTGAAGGACCAGAAGCGCGTCCTGCCGGTCGCCGCCCACCTGAGCGGCCAGTATGGCCAGGACGACCTCTACGTCGGCGTCCCGACGATCATCGGCGCCGGCGGCGTCGAGAAGATCATCGAGATCGAGCTGAACGACGAAGAGAAGGCGATGTTCCAGAACTCCGTCGACGCGGTAAAGACCCTGGTCGACGTCGTCAAGAAGCTGGACGCCGAGAAGGCCGCTTCCTAAAGAACGGAGTGCGCGGTCTCCGGCGCCGTCCCGGCCCAATTTCCGGGTCCGGGACGGCGCCGGTGGTGCGCCCGTCTTGTCCTTCAGTCGACCCGTTCTCGTCAGCCGAACCAAAAAACAGATGGACGCCCGATGAACATCCATGAGTACCAGGCGAAAAGCCTGCTGAAGAAGTACGGCGTCGCGGTTCCCCGCGGCGGCGTTGCCTACACCCCGCAGGAGGCCGAGACGGTCGCCCGTGAACTCGGCGGTCCGGTCTGGGTGGTGAAGTCCCAGATCCACGCCGGTGGCCGCGGCGCCGGCCGCTTCAAGGACAACCCCGAGGGCAAGGGCGGCGTCCGCGTCGTCAAGTCGATCGAGGAAGTCGGCAAGAACGCCGCCGAGATGCTGAACCACGTTCTCGTGACCAAGCAGACCGGCGCGGAAGGCCGCGAGGTCAAGCGCCTCTACATCGAGGAAGGCGCCGACATCAAGCGCGAGCTGTACCTCGGCATGCTGATCGACCGCGCCACCGGCCGCGTGACGATCATGGCCTCGACCGAAGGCGGTATGGAGATCGAAGAGGTCGCCCATAACACGCCGGAGAAGATCATCAAGGTCGCCATCGACCCGGCCACCGGCATCCAGGGCTACCACACCCGCAAGGTGGCGTTCGCGCTGGGCCTGGAAGGCAAGCAGGTTTCGGCCGCCGCCAAGTTCATCCAGGCCGCCTACAAGGCGTTCGTGGATCTGGACTGCGCCATCGTCGAGATCAACCCGCTGATCGTCACCGGCTCGGGCGACATCCTGGCGCTCGACGCCAAGATGAACTTCGACGACAACGCGCTGTTCCGTCACAAGGACGTGGAAGAGCTGCGCGACGAGGCCGAAGAGGATCCGGCGGAGATCGAGGCGGCCAAGCACAGCCTCAACTACGTCAAGCTCGACGGCAACATCGGCTGCATGGTGAACGGCGCCGGCCTCGCCATGGCCACCATGGACATCATCAAGCTGTATGGCGGCGAGCCGGCCAACTTCCTCGACGTCGGCGGCGGCGCCACGAAGGAGCGCGTCACCGCGGCCTTCAAGCTGATCCTGTCCGACAGCAACGTCGAAGGCATCCTGGTCAACATCTTCGGCGGCATCATGCGCTGCGACGTGATCGCCGAGGGCGTCGTCGCCGCGGCGCGCGAAGTGCACCTGCACGTTCCGCTGGTGGTGCGCCTGGAAGGCACCAACGTCGATCTGGGCAAGAAGATCCTGGCCGAATCCGGCCTGCCGATCCTCTCGGCCGACAACCTCGCCGATGCCGCCGAAAAGGTGGTCAAGGCCGTGAAGGAGGCCGCGTAACATGGCTGTTCTCGTCGACAAGAACACGAAGGTGATCTGCCAGGGCTTCACCGGAGCCCAGGGCACCTTCCACTCCGAGCAGGCCATCGCCTACGGCACCAAGATGGTCGGCGGCGTGACCCCGGGTAAGGGCGGCGCCAAGCACCTCGACCTGCCGATCTTCGACACCGTCTCCGAGGCGGTCGAGAAGACCGGTGCGAACGCCAGCGTGATCTACGTGCCGCCGCCCTTCGCCGCGGACGCGATCCTGGAAGCCATCGACGCCGAGATCCCGCTGGTGGTCTGCATCACCGAAGGCATCCCGGTGCTGGACATGGTCCGCGTCAAGCGCGCCCTGGACGGTT
>NZ_LGQU01000124.1:0-36012 GCF_003115935.1 Azospirillum sp. TSH20 | reverse complement strand
GATGGCCGCCGGTCACCGAGACGGCGTCCACCGTCTCGGTGCGCAACTCGTCTGCGAACTGGCGGAGCTGTTCGGGCTTGAGGGCCCGTAGATCACGGAGGCTGCGAACTCGATCCAGAATTGGGGTCTTTGAAATTTTTGCCATTCTCATTGGCTCACAGTGGCGTCTTTTAGGATCTGCTGATCCCAATAGAATGCAATCTGCGTACAAGAGCGGTGCGTAATGGTCGATCCTGTTACGGTAACGAAAGGGTTTCCGCTGGTGGTGCGTACATCATTGGCTGACCTATGAAACTGAACGGGACCTATTGTTTCGAATACCTCAGGTGATTGTGGCGTAACCATTGGCCTGCAGTGCACCCTTCCAGCTGGCGAGTTGGCGCTGCAAATGCTCGTCGTTGCGGTCGGGCGTGTAGCGGTAGAACACGGCCAGAGGTGCGGTGTGGGGACAGGTTCAGTCGTCGTGCACATAGACCCACAACCGTCCGGCGCTGGTCTTGCTGGCGCCCGGGGGGGAGCACCGATACCGGGGTGCCGTCGACGTGCAGCTTGCCCGCCACCAGTACACTGGCGATGATGCGCTCGGCCAGCGGCTTCAGCAACGTTGCAGTGCGGCCGAGCCACCCGGTCAAACGTCGAGCGCGGCAGGTCCACCCCTTCGCGCGTGAAGCATCGATGTCGATGATCCGTTGACGGGTGCAGCCAGGCGGTTCGGCATCAAAAGGTCGAATTCAGCAGGTGACCGGCTCAAGATGGCAGAATAAATGTGAATTATATCAGGGTATTTACTGGCGTTATGACGGGTGTACGTCAGCGTTGGAATTGTGGGGCAATTCGGCTTGTCGCGGCTCCGGTTGCGTATTGGGAAAACCCACGTACACCGCAGGACCTTAAGGCCTCCCGTCCTCCATGCTCGCTTCATAATCGGCAAAGTCGAGCTTATGGCGTATTCGGTAAAGGCCGCATCCTGCCCCCGCAACCAGAATTCACACAACGCCCCGTTCCGCAAGGAGCGGGGCGTTCGTGCATTTGAAAATTGAGTTCGTCTGGTTCGGCCTTCATCGATACTGTTCGGCGGGATAGCGCCGCGAGGGTATCCCGAGACACGCGCCGCAGGGCTTCGGCTGCTCAGGCCGACGGATCTGCACCCGTTGCCTGCGTCGCGGCGGAGACAAGAGATGCTCTCATTTGCTCCAGAACTTCGCCAACCCCGTCCTCTCCGACAGCAATGGCATGCCGGTCGACCATCCATGCCGGATCGTTGCAAGCGAGCCAAGTGCGGCCAGCGTCGGAGCGCCAAACCAATGCTTTCATTGGAAGATCGATGGCGAGCGTCGGGACCGCTTCCATCAGGGGCGTACCCGCAGCCGGGTTGCCGAAGATCAGCACCAGGGTTGGGCGCAGGTGGAGGCCCATTCGGGACGCGGCGGCGGCATGATCGATGCGGGCGACCACGGTCATACCGAGACCAGCGACCGCCGATGCCATGCGTTCCGCCGTCTCGCTGGGGCTGTGGGGGCTTGGGAAAACCATCAATCCTTCGGCCACCGCATCGACGATGGCGGCATTGTGCGATGCGCTCATTTCGGTTGCTCCTGGGTCGCTCATTTCAACAGGACCGGACCGGCGTCGAACCTGACGCGCAGTGGCTGGTGGGAAGGATGTCGCTCGGCCTTGTTCCAATGTGGATGGGTGTGCGTGCCGGGATGCCTCCCGGCTGGGTTGCCCGACTATCCCCATCAAGCGCTTGGCGATCTTGTGAAAATCCCCCGTCGATTTGAACGAAAGCCGGATGCCGCGACCTGATCGGTATCGAAACTGTGCAGTGTTCAAATCAGCGACGCCCTGTCCAAGACGATCCTGACCTGGATGGGCAGCATCGCCGCCACGGTTCCTGAAGAGGGACCATGACGCTCGGTTCGCCTTCGGGAACGGAGCCGGCGGAGTTTCCCCGCGCCGCCGGCTGATCGCGCCGGACAGGGCTCCCTTCCCCGGCGCCCTGTCCGGCCCGCGATCCCTTGCAAACTCTCAAGTCGGCCAGCCCGTGGCCCTGTCGAAAAGGAGGCTCGCGTGAAACGACAAGCTGAACCGGCCGGAACGGCGCCGCTGCCCGGCATCGTGATGGCGCTTGGCGAGGAGCCGGCTTTCCGGCCCGGCGACGCCGTCCGCATCCTCACCCGAAGCCCCATCGGCCATTACGGGGTGCCCGCCTACCTGCGCGGCAAGACCGGCACGATCGAAGCCGTCATCGAACCCGCCGCCATCGACAACGAGCAGGAAGCCTACGGCCGCAATGCCGGCGCCAGGCGACATTATTACCGGGTCGCGATCCCGCTGATCGACGTTTGGCCCGACTATGCCGGTCCGGAAAAGGACGGCCTGCGCATCGAGATTTACGAGACTTGGCTGGAAAGGGCCTGACCCGATGACCGACCCAGATCACGGCCACCAACACGGCCATCAGCATGAGCATGCCCATCCGCATGCCCCCGTCGGACAGGAAGGCCCGCCCGGCTACTACGAGATCATGGAAACCGCGGTGCGCGAACTGCTGGTCGAACGCGGGATGATCGGTCCCGACGAGATCCGCCGGCAGATCGAGGTTCTGGATTCCCGTAACCCGGCGCTGGGGGCCAAGGTCGTCGCCCGCGCCTGGGTGGATGCGGAATTCCGCCACCGCCTTCTTACCGATGGACGGGCGGCGTGCGAGGAACTGGGCATCAGCTTCTATGACGACACCCGGCTGATCGTGCTGGAGAACACCGCCACGGTGCACAACCTGATCGTCTGCACCCTGTGTTCCTGCTACCCGCGCCCGGTGCTGGGGCTGCCGCCGGATTGGTACAAGCTGAAGGCCTACCGTGCCCGTGCGGTGGTGGAGCCGCGGGCGGTGCTGGCCGAATTCGGGACCGTCATTCCTGAAGACGTCGAAATCCGCGTCAGCGATTCCACCGCCATGGTCCGCTACCTCGTCCTGCCGCGCCGGCCGGACGGGACGGACGGCATGGATGAAGAAAGTCTGGCGGCGCTGGTGACCAGGGACGCCATGATCGGCGTGGTCCCGGTGGCCGCTCCCACGGGGAGGACGGTGCAATGAGCGGTGGCGAACAGCTGGTCAGGCGTCTGCCCAACGACATCGGCGGCCTGTCCGCCGGACCGATCGAGCAGGTCGAGCATGAGTTGGAGCCGTGGGAGAAGCGCTGCCACGCGCTGGCCGACGTGCTCGACTTCCGCAAGATCATCAACACCGAAGAGAAGCGCCGCGGCGTCGAGGCGCTGGGGTCGGAGATGGTCGGCGCGCTCGGCTATTACGAGCGCTGGATCGTCGCCTTCTCCAACATCCTTTTTCAAAAAGGGCTGCTGACGCCGGAGGATCTGGCCCGCAAGATGGACGAGGTCGCGGCGCGTCACCCCATTCCTCAGCCCATCCTGCAGCCATGAGCGCGGTCCAGTCGGCCGATCTCGCGACCTGCTTCGTCGAGCGCGATCCGCAGGTTGCGCTGGCCGCCTTCCTGGTGACTTCCATCGTATATCCGAAAAGGTCGCTTTCGCTTGGCGGCGCGGTCCCCAACACCGTCAAAGGAGAAGCGTCATGATCCTGCTTCCCGCACCGCCCGCCGTCTTCGGGCAAACCGGTCTGAAAGCCCGGCTCGTCCTGGTGTCCGCGGCCGTTCTGCTGCTGAACGGCGGCGGCTGGCTTGGCGCCTGCCTGTCCTTCGGCGGCGATCCGGCGTTGTTCGCCATGGCGCTGCTGGTCTATGGGCTTGGCATGCGCCATGGGCTGGATGCCGACCACATTGCCGCCATCGACAATGTCACGCGCAAGCTGATGCAGGAGGGAGAGCGCCCGGTCGCAGTCGGCTTCTTCTTCGCGCTCGGTCATTCGGCGCTGGTGGTCCTGGTGGCCGCGGCGGTCGGCGCCACCGCCGGCTCGTTGGAGCTGTTCCGCGGCGTGCAGGAGGTCGGCGGCTTTCTGGGCACCGGCATCTCGGCGCTGTTCCTGCTGACCGTGGCGCTGCTCAACATCCTGGTGTTCCGTTCGGTCTATCGTGCCTATCGAACATTGCGTGCCGGCGGTTCTCCGGATCAGGCGGAACTGGACCGCATGATGGGCGGGCAAGGGCTGCTGGCAAGGCTTCTCCGTCCGCTGTTCGGGTTGATCGGCCAGAGCTGGCACATGGCTCCGCTCGGCTTGCTGTTCGGCCTGGGCTTCGACACGGCGACGGAGATCGCGGTGTTCGGGCTGTCCGCCGCGCAGGCGGTCAACGGGCTGCCCTTCGCGACGATCCTGGTGTTTCCCCTGCTGTTCGCCGCTGGCATGTTGCTGGTCGATACCGCCGACGGGCTGCTGATGCTGGGGGCCTATCGCTGGGCAACCGCCCGTCCCACCCGCCGGCTGCGCTACAACATGGGCGTCACGCTGCTGTCCGCCCTTCTCGCCGGCTTTATCGGCGGAACCGAGATGCTGGGCCTGATCGGCGAGCATTTTGGCTTCGACGGCGGGCTTTGGAGCCTCTTGGGCCTGCTGAAGGACGTGTCCGACCGGCTGGGTTTCCTCATCGTCGTCCTGTTCGCCGTCGCCTGGGCGGTCGCCTTTGGCCTGCACAGGTCGCGTGCGGCGTCGGCGGTCCTGAAAGGCGACGCCTGAGCACGCCCGTCCGTCATCCTCTCCTCAAGATTTCATCCCCTGCAAAGAAGGAGTTCACCATGGCCACCCGGATTCCGGCCGCCTACGCCGACCCCGCGTCCCCTGCGCTGCCGAAGGGCGGGATGGTCCTCGACCTCGCCCGGACCGCTCTCGTCATCACCGACCCGCAGATCGATTTCCTCAGCCCGCAGGGCGCGGCCTGGGGGGCCTTCGGCGAGAGCATCACCGAGCACGGAACCGTGGGCAACATCGGCCGGCTGCTGGTCGCCGCCAAGGCAGCCGGTATCCCGGTGGTGATTTCGCCGCACTATTATTACCCGCACGACCATGACTGGGACCATGCCGCGCCCGGCGAGGTGTTGATGCACAGGCTGCGCATGTTCGACCGCCGCGACCCGCTGTCGCTCGAGGGCTTCGCCGGGTCGGGTGCCGACTGGATGCCCGAATACCACGACCTGATCCAGGACGGGCGGACCATCGTCTGTTCGCCCCACAAGATCGCCGGCCCGCAGACCAACGACGTGCTGTTCCAATTGCGCAAGAAGCGGGTGGATCAGGTCATCCTGGCGGGCATGGCCGCCAATTTCTGCGTGGAATCGCATCTGCGCGATTTCGTCGAGCATGGCTTCGAGGTCGCCGTCGTGCGCGACGCCACCGCCGCCAGCAAGCTGCCCGAAGGCGACGGCTATCTCGCGGCCCTGATCAACTTCCGCTGGCTGGCCAATGCCCTGTGGAGCACCGACGAGACCGTCGAGCGGCTGGGCGTGTCCGGTGCCGTCAATGCCGGCGGCCGGCGGGGCTAAAGTTCGATCGGTCCCGCCGCACTGGCTTCGCCGAGCGGATGGACCACCTTGCGGCTGCTGGTGGCGCCATCGCAGCGGTCGGAGGCGCTACGGGATCAGGTCGCAACCCCATTCAAGGGCGGGATGGGGTGAGGCGCGGCACCAGCAGCCGGCGGAGCCCCGCCACCCCGGCATAGAGCACGAGCCCCAGCAAACAGAGCTGCAGGACGATGGCGAACATCTGTGCCGTCTCAAAGGAATTGATCCGGCTGACCAGCAGGTATCCCAGCCCGGAGCTTCCCGATATGAACTCCGCCACGACGGTGCCGACGAGGGCCAGGACGATGCCCACCTCCAGGCCGGTGACGATGAAGGGCAGGGCATAGGGAAGCTCCAGGCGACGGAGCAGCTGGAAGCGGCTGGCGTCGAAGGAGGTCATCACGTCGCGCAACCCTTCCGGCACCGACCGGATGCCGAGCAGCGTGTTCATCATGATCGGGTAGAAGGGCAGGATGGCGGAGGTGAGGATCTTCGGGCCCAGGCCGAATCCCATCCACACCACGAACAGCGGAATCAGCGCCACCTTCGGAAGCACCTGGAAGGCAACGATGAAGGGCTTCGCCAAGCGCTCCAGCGTCGGCGACAGCGAGAGCAGGATGCCCGCGGCCATACCGAGGACGGTCGCCAGGAGGAATCCGGCCACGGAGCCGGCGAAGGTCATGGCCGTGTGGCTCCAGGCCCGCCCGCTGAGCATCAGCGCCACCCACTCCTCCAGCACCGGCCGGGGGGCGGGTAGGATGAAGGGGGAGACGCCCCGGGCGGTGACGAATCCGTGCCAAGCCAGCAGCCCAGCCGCCAGCAGGCATGGCGTGACTAGCCACGGCAGCCAGACCGCATCGCGCAACCGCACCTTCTTCATGGTTGCCCCATCAGTCCGGCCAATCGTTCGTGCAGATCGCGCACCATCCGCTGGAACTCCGGCGAATAGGTGAGATCGCGGGTGCGCGGCCTTGGAAAAGGCACGCCGATCACACTGTCGACGCGCCCCGGTCCCGGCGAGAACAGGACGATCCGGTCGGCCAGAAAAGCCGCCTCCGCCATTGAATGCGTCACCAGGACGATTGTCTTGCGGGTCGCGAGCCAGAGCGACTGAAGCTCCATGTTCAAGGCCTCGCGGGAGATCGCGTCGAGTGCCGCGAAGGGCTCGTCCATCAGCAGCACATCGGGATCGTAGGACAGTGCCCGCGCAATGGCCACCCGCTGGCGCATGCCGCCGGAAATCTCGTGAGGCATGCGGGCGCCGATGTCGGCGGCGCCGACCAGCGCCAGCATCGCCCGCGCGGCGGACAGCCGCTCCGTGCGCGGCAGCCGCCCACGCAAATCCAGCGGCAGCAGCACATTCTCCTCCACCGACAGCCAGGGGAACAGGGAGGATTCCTGGAAAACAAGCCCCAGTCGGGACCGGAGTTCCTTCCGGCAGCGACCCTTGTGCCACAGGGGGCTTCCGGCAATGGCGATGGTCCCGAAGCTCGGTTCCAGCAGTCCGCTGATCATGCGCAGGAGGGTGGTCTTGCCGCAGCCCGACGGCCCGAGAAACACGACGAACTCGCCGTCGGCGATCGACAGGCTGCTGGGCAGGAGCGCCGGCGCCGTTCCGTCGCCGATATCGAAGCTCTTGCCGATCCCTGTCAAGGCGATCAGGGCCGGCCGCCCGCTGCTGCCGCCGATCCCGGTCACAGCGCGTCGATGAACCGGTTGGTGTAAAGTTCCTCCTGCTTCAGGTTGGGCGGCGCGAACCCGCAGGAAACCATGAGGTCGTAGGCGCTTTGCCAGCGCTTCGGCACGTTGCGCAGAAGGTTTTGCCGGCCGTCCGCCAGCAGGAAGGCTATGTTCTCCTTGTAAATGGCGGCGGCAAGCTCCTGATTCCGGGCTTCGGCCATGTCGTAGCGCTCCATGGCCTTCAGTGCATCGGCGATGGCGACCTTGCCGTCGACCAGGTCGAGCAGTGCGGTGCGGACGGCGCGAAGGTAGCGCTGGATCAATGGCTGATGCCGCTCGATCACGTCGCGTTTGCCGGAGTAGCAGAAGCCCGGCGTCGGGGCGACCGTGTCCGTGTTCCATAGGTGAACGGGCTGGCCGCTCTTCCGCAATGCGACCGCGATGCTGGCAGTAACGAGATAGGCGTCGATCCGGCCCTGGCGGATCAGATCGACCCCAGCCGGCGAGTTGCCCACGACCACCCGCTGGACGCCGGCGCGATCCACGCCGCGGGCAGCCAGCATGATGTCGAGCAGCGTTTCCGTGGTGCCGCCGACCGATTGGATGCCGATGGTCCGGTTCACCATGTCCTGCGGCCCGGTCACCGGCTTGTCCTGCAAGCTCACCACGAACCAGGGAGACGTCTGCTGTACCGTGCCGATGGCGACGAGATCACGGCCCGCCGGCTGCCCGCTTGCCCGGATGTGATCGACGGCCCCGATGCGGGCGATCGTTGCGTTTCCGCCCATGACCTGCTGCAACGCCATGGAGGAGCCGCGACCTTCCTCGATGCTGACCCGCAGCCCTTCCCGCTCGAAATATCCGGCGGCCTGCGTGAACAGGACATCGATGAAGGCCAGGATGAACTGATTGGGCAGCACGATGGACAGGGCATCCTGGGCCTGTCCCCCCAGTGGCCTTACCGTGGCCAGGAACATGCCCGCCGCAGAGGCCGCCAGCACAGTCCGTCGCTTCACCGTCATGGTCGATTCCATCATTCAAATCAAAGGCTACGGGCCTGCCACATATCCGTCGGGAGCCCGATGGAATTTGCATACAACGGAATATTGCGGAGCTTCGGCCTGATTGCCAAGCTCCTTCGGAAGCATGGGAACCATGGCGCTGATGCGCGTAAAGGGGCAGTGGCCTTTACAACGCTTTACTCGCTTACAGACCACCGCCCGGCCACACTCTCCTCAGAACAACTCAGACAGGAGCAGGGGCCATGGCTCACCTTTCCGCCCATGACGATGGTGCGTCGTCGATGTCGTCGCACCAGCGGTGGCCCGAAGCCGAAGCCTTCGTGATGCAACCGCACGCATTCGGCGAGTTGGAGATCAACACCTACGTCTCCTACGTCAGGACTCTCGTCAACGCCGTCACTTCCATCCGGTTGGCTTCGGACGCCCGGCGGCGCTGGACTGAACGCAATGGTGCGGCCTGCCCCGACGCGGAGAAGATGTCCCAGCTGATCGAGGCCGAGATGGACCGCGCCGACGACATGGCGCACCGCATCGTCGAACTGGTGGCGTCCGTGCGCGCGGCGTCCGCCCCACCGTCGCCTTCAAAGCGCGCCAATGCGGCTCCGATCTCCGCCTTCCGCTCGGCCCCGGGGCTGAGGACGGTGCAAAGTGACAGGCAGGTCCGGGTCCGGCATGGCTGAGAATGGCAGGGCTGAGCTTGGCAAGGTGGAGTTCAATTGGCCTGTGTTCGGCGTGATTGAAGCTCCGGCGTCCGGCCGCGCTGCGATGCGGATTTGATCCGGTGGAAGGTACCGGAATGGAAAAGCTTTTTCTCCCAGTCAACATCGGTGCGCTCGATCTCGCCCATCGCGTCGTCATATCGGCGGCGACCGATCGCAGGCGGATCGGAGAGAGCCACTCGGCGGCCTATTGCGGCGCCTGCGTCCGGCATGTCTCGCCCGGTGGGCTGGTCATAACGCCTCCTGTCGCGGTTTCTGCAACGGCGGCGTCGGCCTCCGTGCCGGATGGGTTCGACACGCCTGGGACGGCTGCGACCTGGGCTGCGGCAATCAGCCTGGCCCATGCCAGGAAAGCCAAGGTCGTGGCGCGGCTGTGCCACCCGGGATATGCCCCTTTTCGGGCCGCCACCCTGCCCGGCACCGGCATCGACGAAGTCATCGCGGGTTTCCGCCGCGCGGCGGAGCGGGCCAGGCACCTTGGGTTCGATGGCGTGGAACTCGACGCGGCCGACGGCTCGCTTCCCGACCAGTTTCTTCAGGACGGGGTGAACCGGCGGACGGACCGGTATGGCGGCTCCATCCAGAACCGGTTGAACTTCCTCTGCGAGCTTGTCGATGCGGTAACCGGCGTCTGGACGGCGGAGCGGGTCGGTGTCCGCCTGTCGCCGTTCGGCCAATTCCGCGGCATGTCGGATTCGGATCCCGTCACGCTGTTCACCATGCTTCTGACGACGTTGGCCGGGCAGGAGCTTCCCTTCGTACACCTTGTCCGCACCGCTGCGGATGGGGCTCCGCTCGGCCATCTGCCCTATGAGGATCGCAGCGCCGCCGCCCGGATTCGTGCGGCCTTTCCCTCCGCGATCATCGTCTCCGGTGACTTCACCCGGCGGCGCGCGGTGGAACTGGTGAGAAGCCGCTGGGCCGACGCCATCGGGGTCGAAGCCGGCATGGTGGAGGATGGCGCCGATGGTCGTTGATGGCCGGTGCGCACGCGTCCTGTTGCGCCGTCCCACGCCACGTTATGATGCGTTGACCTATGGTATAGCATACGTATGATGATGAGGTCTTATGGATGCTTAGCGCTGGGAAATGACGCTTTCTTTTGCCTTCGATGACCTGATGAAGACGGAGCCGCGCCAGAGGTTGTGTCACCGTTTTGCTGTTGGCGGGGCGGTGGGCGCGACCTTTGGCTGACACGTCTGTTTCCCACCGTTCCGTCGTTTCCCGGCCACCGTCCGTGACAGGTCCCGCCATGGAGCAGAACGAGGTCGGCTTCGGACCCTTCCGCTTTTCCCCGATGCGCGGGCTGCTCAAGGACGGTGTCGCCGTCAAGGTGGGGAGCCGGCCCCTGGCCATCCTCGCCCTGCTCCTGGAACAGGCCGGAGCGGTCGTCAGCAACCGCGACATCATGGCCCGCGTCTGGCCGGGCTTGTTCGTCGAGGAGGCGAACATCCGCGTTCACATCGGCTCCTTGCGGAAGCTGCTGGGCAAGAACGACTTTGGCACGGACTACATCGAGAACATCCCGGCAAAGGGCTACCGGTTCGTCGGGACCATCCGGACGCCCTTCCCGCAGGAGGCCGCGGAGGGGGCCGTCTTGCAGCCGTCAGCACCGCCTGCCGACCTTTCGACCCTCCTGCCCCGCAACATCGACCGGCTGATCGGGCGCGACGAGACGATCGACGACATCGTGCGAAAGTTGGCGGAGAAGAGCTTCGTCACCATCACCGGCGTCGGTGGAATCGGGAAGACGAGCGTCGCCATCGAAGTGGCGCAGGTTTCGGCGAGCAGCCACCGGGACGGCATCCATTTCGTGGATCTGAGCACGCTGTCGGACCCGACGTTGGTGTGCGCCACCATCGCCCAGGTGATGAAGCTGCCCGGTGGCGGCAAGGGTGCCCTGGAGGGGTTCCTCGCGACGGTCAAGGGGTTGGATGCCCTGCTGATCCTCGACAATTGCGAGC
Organism: Azospirillum sp. TSH20; assembly: GCF_003115935.1. NCBI lineage: Bacteria > Pseudomonadati > Pseudomonadota > Alphaproteobacteria > Rhodospirillales > Azospirillaceae > Azospirillum > Azospirillum sp. TSH20. Next base: position 25,158 of record NZ_LGQU01000124.1, on the reverse strand, counting down.
ATCTGATCGAAGAGGTCGCCATTGTCGTCGAGGGCATCCTGGCGACGGCTCTCGACATCGACATCCTGGTGACCAGCCGCGAGATCCTGCGCGCTCAGGGCGAGTGGGTTTACCGCCTGCCGCCCTTGTCCGTTCCGCCGGGGCAGGAAAGCGCGTTGACTGCCGAGCAGGCGCTGACCTACCCGGCGGTGGAGCTGTTCGTCGAACGGGTGTCGTCCGGCGATAGCATGTTCCGCCTGTCGGACGCGGACGCGCCGGTCGCCGCGGAGCTGTGCCGCCACCTGGACGGTGTTCCGCTCGCGCTGGAATTGGCGGCGGCCCGGGTGCCCCTGCTGGGCATCCATGGTCTGGCGGCGAGCCTGGACCGGGCCTTCGACGTTCTGCGCGGCGGACGTCGCACCGCGCTGCCCCGTCACCAGACCCTTAGGGCCACGCTGGAGTGGAGCCACCGCCTGCTGGACGAGCGCGAACGCGTTGTCCTGCGCCGGCTTTCGGTCATCCGCGGGGCATTCCCCGGCGACCTCGCCATCGGCGTGGCGGCCTTCGGCGCGATTTCGGAGGAGGACGTCGTCGAGGGTATATCGGAGCTGTCGAAGAAGTCGCTCCTGTCCGTCGAGCACCGGCAGCAGAGCGTACAATTCCGCTTGCTCGAAACCACGCGCCAATATGCGGCGGAACGGCTTCAGGAAAGCGGCGAGGCTGATGTGGTCTGCCGCAATCTGGCGCGGCATCTCTGCCGGATGCTGGCCGGGTCGCAGTCGACGAACACGGTGGCCTGGAACGTCGTGTACGGGACCCGGGTGGACGATGTTCGCAGCTCGCTGGAATGGTCCCTGTCGTCTTCCGGCGATTTGGCGACCGCCGTCGACCTGACCGTCGCGTCGGCGCCGATGTGGTTCCAGCTGTCGCTGACCGATGAATTCCGTCGGCGCGCCGAGACGGTGCTGCAGTCTGTCCGGCGACAACCGGAACCGGACTTGCGGTCCGAGATGTCGATCACGGCGCATCTGGGTCCGGCGCTCTGGAACTCGCTCGGCCCGGCGCCGGAGGTCAAGGCCGTGCTCCTGCGTGGACTTCAGCTTTCGCAGCAGTTCGGCAATATCGGATACCAGCGCCGCGCCCTTTGGGGGCTGTGGCTCTACTATCTGGCCCTTGAGAAGGACCATGAAGCGCTGGAGGCGGCGGAGCGCTTCGGCCAACTCCTGGGAACGCCCGTCGATCCGGGGGCGGAATCCATGCATCAGCGCATGATGGCCCTCGGCCTCCTCACCGTGGGCGAGTTCGACCGTGCACGCGACTTCGCCGAGCGGTGCCTGAGTGCGCCGGCCCCGACCACCGGATCGAGCCTGCGGGGCTACCAGTTCGAACAGCGGATCGTCTCCCACACCCATATGGCGCGCATATCCTGGATCCAGGGCCATCCGGACCGGGCGCGGGAGGCCATGCACGAGGCGGTGGAGCAGGCGCTGGCGTCCGGTCATGCGCTCTCCCTGTGCTTCGCCTTGTCGCTGGGCGCCTGCCCGGTGGCCTTCTGGTGCGGCGACTACGATCTTACGGCGCGCTATGCCAACCTGCTGGTCGAAAAGACCGACGAAGGCTCCTTGTTCGTCTGGCGCACCTATGGGCTGTGTTATCAGCTGGCGCTGGAGGCGCGGCAGGGGGCCGATGACCAGCTTGCGGCACTCCGCCGGTCTTCGCGGTTCGCCGAGGTGTACCGGAACAAACGCATTCGGATGCTCGCGACCGTCGCGCCGCGTCTGATCCCGCCGGCGATCCTGGATGAAGCGAGCGACGGCGCGACCAATTGGGCGACGGCCGAACTGCTCCGCCTGAAATCGGAAAACGCCGGCGCAGCGGAGACGGCGGAGAGCCTGCTGCGGCAATCGATGGAGATCGCCGGCGCACAAGGGGCCCGGTCCTGGAGTCTGCGGACGGCGATGAGCATGGCCAGGCGATCCATGGGGACAGAACGTCAACAGGATGCCGCGTCGACCCTTTCGTCCATCTACGGCACCTTCGCCGGGGGGCACGATACCCCCGACCTCCGGGACGCCGCGGCACTTCTGGACCGGCTGTAGACGCTCTTCCGTTCCGGGAAGTCATCCGGCCGGTCATCGATACCTGAGTATGGGTTTCCGCACACCCGGGCCTCCGGCACTGTCGTCGTCAAGATGACCTGAGCAGGAGATCGACATGGATATGGCTGCTTCCGAGACCTTGCGCCGTGTTCCGGCGTTGGCGGCTCCGGCGTCAGTCGGCCGGGCGCGGGATGACGGCGACAGGCTGACGGCTGCGGCCGATTGGCTGTTGCGGGTGGCGAACGACATGCTGGCGCCGGATCGGCAATCGGTGGAGCATTGCCTGTCGCTGGCCCTCGCCCGGCTGCAACGCACCGGCGATGAGCATCGTCATGACCGTGACGTGCCGGACGATGCCGGCCATAAGACCAGACTGGCGAAAACCGAACTGGCGAAGGCCGGGCTTGCGGCTTGGCAGGTGCGGCGGGTTACCACCTACATCGACGACCATCTCGCCAGTTCCATCCGCAACCGGGATCTGGCGGCGGCGGCGAAGCTCAGTTGCGGATATTTCTGTCAGGCCTTCAAGGACAGCTTCGGCTGCCCGCCGCATGCCTACATCGTGCGCCGGCGGGTGGAACGGGCAAAGGAACTGTTGGAAACCACGACCACGCCGTTGTCGCAGATCGCGCTCGACTGCGGCTTCTCGGACCAGTCGCATTTCTCGCGCATCTTCCGCCGCGTTGCCGGTGAAGCCCCCCGGCTGTGGCGCCACAAGCATTGGATCGACGGGGTCGCTGAAGAACAGTGACGGAGTTTTTCGGCGCGGGAAGCCTTGCGGATGGAGGGCGGCGGCGGCCCGACGGCCCGTCTCCGCCGCCGTTGGTTCAGCCGTGCGCGGCGTAGGCGTCCATCACGCGGGTGGAATAAACCAGCGCCGCCCCGGCGTTCAGCGCGACGGCGACGCCCAGCGCCTCGGCGATCTCCTCCTGGGTGGCGCCGTGTTTGATCGCCGCTTCGGTATGGACGGCGATACAGCCGTCGCAGCGGATGCTGACGGCGACCGCCAGCGCGATCAGTTCCCGCACCTTGGCACCCAGGAGGTCCTTCTTCTGGCCGGCGGCGCTGAGCCCGGCATAGCCCTTCACCGTGTCGGGGCTGAGCTTGGCGATCTCGCCGACGCCGGTGAGAACCTGCTGACGGTATTCGTTCCAGTTGAGCATCATGGTCGTGTCTCCTGAGAGTTCCGGTCCCGCTGCCGCAGGTGCCGGTTGGTGGGGCCACGCTACGTCCCGGTGCAGGCGCGATATAGAAGGATGCGCCCGTCTTTGGGACGCCGTTCCGGGCGCCTTACCCGGCCCTGCCCATCGCCGCGGCCTCTTCGCCAACGAATGCAGCTAGGATGTCCGGAATCGTGGCATCTTTGACATTTCAGCCAACAGGGAGCCCGCATAGTCTGAGCATCGGCACCGCATCCACAGGCTTGCGGTTTGAGGGCGAGACAAGGTTGAAGAGTTGAGGCTGGAGAGGCAGGGCGGGACATGCACACCATTGGTTTCCTGGTGTTCGACGATTTCCAGGTGATGGGAATGGCGGCGCTTTCGGCGTTCGAGATGGCGAATCTCGTGCTTGGCCGGCCGGCCTATCAGGTCCATGTCCTGTCGGAACAGGGCGGACCGGTGCGCAACTCGCTGGGATTTGCCGTTGAAACCCGGCCCTTCGGAGAGGGCTTCTTCGACACGACCGTCACCATCGGCTCGCTGCGGGTCAAGCCGTCCACCCCCGGCCTGCTGGCCTACCTGCGCGAGGCGGCATGCACGTCGCGTCGGGTCGCCGGCATCTGCACCGGGGCTTATGTGCTGGCGGAGGCCGGGCTTCTCGACGGACGCCGCGCCACCACCCATTGGAGCCATGCCCGCACGCTCCAACGCCTCTACCCAAATGTGAAGGTGGAGGAGGACCGCATCTTCAGCGTCGACGGCAATGTCTGGACTTCTGCCGGGATGACCGCCGGCCTCGACCTTGCCATGGCGCTGGTCGAGGACGACTTCGGCGCCGAGGTCGCCAAGGCGGTGGCGCGCAAGCTGGTGGTTTATCTGCGGCGGCCCGGCGGGCAGTCGCAATTCTCTGCCCTGCTGGAGCTGGAGCCGCGCTCCGACCGCGTGCGGCGGGCATTGGTCCATGCCAAGGAAAACCTGAGGAACGAGTTGTCGGTGGAGGAGCTGGCGGAGGAGGCGAACCTCAGCCCGCGCCAGTTCAGCCGCCTGTTCCGCCAGGAAACCGGCCAGACGCCGGCTAAGGCGGTGGAGCATCTGCGGCTGGAGGCGGCGCGCGTCATGATGGAGGAGGGCCGCCATTCGATGGACGTCATTGCCCGCGAAACCGGTTTCGCCGACCGCGAGCGCATGCGCCGCGCCTTCCTGCGCGCTTACGGCCAGCCGCCGCAGGTGATCCGCCGGTCGGTGGAGAGCGGGCGCCTGTCGGCGGTGGAGTAGCCGGCGTTCGGGCGACAATCCCCAGGCTTGCCCGTTAATACCTAGATATGGCTCCCACAATACTGTGGGTGCGGTAGATTTTCACATCACCAGAGACCGCGTTTTCGCGGGGAATATTTCAGTTCCCCCGACGCTTTCGCTCGTTCAACCTTCTCGCAAGGACGGATATTCAGCCATGCAGCTCACCGGTAACACGATCTTCATCACCGGCTCCACCTCCGGCATCGGCCGCGGGCTGGCCAAGGCGTTCCACAAGCTGGGCAATCAGGTCATCATCGCCGGACGGCGCAAGGCCCTGCTGGATCAGGTGACCGCTGCGAACCCCGGGATGAAGGGCATTGAACTGGACATCACCGACCCGATCAGCATCCAGGCCGCGGCTGAGCGTCTGATCGCCGAGAACCCGACGCTGAACGTCCTGATCAACAACGCGGGCATCATGCCGTTCGACGACGCCTCCGGCCCGATCGACGATGCGCGGGCCCAGTCGATCGTCACCACCAACCTGCTCGGTCCCATCCGCATGACGTCGGCCCTGATCGAGCATCTGAAGGCGCAGCCGCGGTCGGTGATCGTCAACAACACCTCCGTGCTCGCCTACACCCCGCTGGCCAACACGGCGGTCTATTCGGCCAGCAAGGCGGCGCTGCACAGCTACACGCTGTCCCAGCGCTTCATGCTGCGCAACACCAGCGTCACCGTGCAGGAAATCGCGCCGCCCTGGGTCAACACCGACCTGATCAAGAAGGGCGACGATCCGCGCGCCATGCCGCTGGACGCCTTCATCGAACAGACGATGGCGGCGCTTGCGACGGACGCGGAGGAGGCAATCGTCGAGAGCGCGCGCCCGATGCGCGACAACGCCGGCCCGAACGAGCATGCGCTGGTCATGGGCTTCAACAGCTACATCGCCGAAAACCCCATTCCGGTCTGATCGGGTACCAAGCAAAGAAGGGCCGCCGAGCTTTCGTTCGGCGGCCCTTTCCTATTGCGATGATTTCATTCAGCGGGAGCGTCGGCCAACCGGGGAGCCTTAGACGGGGCGAATTCCAGCAGGCAGGCCAGCGCGACGCAGAGCGCGCCGACCCAGCCGAGTTCCCGAACGCTGGCGACGCTCAGCACCAGCGAGCCCAGCGCCGCTCCCACCGAAAAGCCGAAATAGTGGAAGGAGGCGTTGACCGAGAGAATGATCGGCGCGTGCTTCGGTCCGGTGATGCCGATCAGCCGGGCCTGCTGGCCGGGATAAAAGGCCCAGGCGGAAAAGCCCCAGAGCATGATGGCGACGAAGGCGGGGATCAGAGCCAGGGCCGGCGGCAGCAACTCCGCCGTCAGCGACAGGCTCGCCAACGCCAGCACGACCAGCGGCAGGGTCAGGGCGACGATGCGCGCACCGCCCAGCCGGTCGGTCAATCTCCCGCCCACCGCCAGCCCGATGAAGGCCGACAGCCCCCAGGCGAACAGGGCAAAGCCGACCGCCGCCCCTTCCAGCCCGGTCACCCGATGCAGGTAGGAGGCGATGTAGGGATAGACGGTGAAGGGCCCCATCGCCCACAGGGTGGTGACCGCCAGCGGCCGGCGCACCGCCGGGTTCGCCAGTGCCCCCAGCCGTTCGCGCAGCCCGACCACCGGGGCGGCGGAGCCGATGGCCCGCGGCAGCCCGACCAACAGCCCGGCAGCTGCCACGACCGAAAGAACGGCGACGCCGCCGAAGGTCATGCGCCAGCCCAGCGTGTGGCCGACGACCGCGCCCAGCGGCACGCCAAACACGATGGCGAGGCTGAGGCCGCTCGTCACGATGGACAGGGCGCGGCCGCGCTCCGACGGCGGCACCAGCATGCCGGCCAGTGCGTTGGCGTTGGGCACGAACAGCCCCGCCGCCATGGCGAGCAGGACACGCGCCGCCATCAGCCCGCCATAGCTGCCGGCGACCGCCGCGACAATGTTGGCGACGACGAAGGCCAGCATGGTGGCGATCAGCAGAAGGCGGCGGCTGACCGCTCCCGTCAGGACGGTCAGCAGCGGCGAACTGGCGGCATAGGTCAGCGCGAAGACGGACACCAGATGTCCCGCCGCTTGTTCGCTGACCGACAGGTCCGCGGCGATGTCCGGCAGGATCGCCGCGATCATGAAACTCTCGGTTCCAACGGCGAAGGACCCGAGCGCCAGCCAATAGAGCGGCGCCCTGGAATGAAGGGGTGTGATGGCCATGGGGAATTCCTGTGCGGAGCCAGCCCGGGCGATGCCAGCCATGGGGCCTCTGCGCCCCGTCGGCAGACCGGCGGCGAAAAATGACGGATACATGGAGTTTAAGACGGGGCAGCGGTGGCGTGAATGTCGCGGAAACCTCGTTTCCGGACATTCACGCCACACGGGGAGGCTCTTGGCCTCAGACCCCGATCTTGTTCTTCGCCAGCGGCAGGCTGCGGATGCGCTGGCCGGTCAGCGCCGCCACCGCATTGACCACCGCCGGCGGAACGCCGGGCAGGCCCGGTTCGCCGACGCCGCCCATCGGAGCGCCGCTCTCCACGATCTCCACATGCACGGCGGGCATGGAGCGGCGGGACAGGATCGGGTAATCGTCGAAATTGTGCGACTGGCGGACGCCGTCCTTATAGACGAGCTCCTCGAACAGCGTGGCCGACAGGCCGAGCGCCACTGCGGATTCGATCTGCGACTTCACGATGGCCGGATTGACGATGCTGCCGGGATCGAAGGCGACCCAGACATTGTGGACCTGCGTCTCGCCGCCCTGGACCGACACCTCGGCGATGGTTGCCGTCTCCGACCCGAAGGGGGAGGCCATCGAGACGCCGCGGGCACGGCGCACGCCGTCCACCTCGTAGGGGCCGCGCTTCCAGCCGCCGGACATCGCCGCGACGGTTCTCAGCAGCTTGGCATGGCGCGGCTTGTTCTTCAGCAGCTCCATCCGCAGGGCGAAGGGGTCCTGGCCGCCGGCGTCGGCGATCTCGTCCAGGAAGCCTTCATAGAAGAAATCGTTCATCGAATGGCCGACGGAGCGCCAGAAGGCGATGGTCACGGGATGGGGGAACTTGACGTACTCCATCCGCCGGTTGGGGATGGCGTAGGGCTTCTCCGTGATGCCTTCAACCGCCGAGCTGTCGACCGGGTCCTTGAACACCGCGCCGAACCAGCGGCCGAGCGGCCCTTCGCCCACCGTGCGCGCCTGGATCGCAGTGGGACGCCCATCCTTCCCGATGGCTGCGCGGAAGCGGCTGAAGCTGAGCGGGCGGAGGGCGTCCATGCGGAACTCCTCCTCGCGCGACCACAACACCTTGACCGGGCGGCCGGTGGCCTTCGCCAGTTGGATCGCCTGGAGGAAGGGGTTGGCACTGCCATAGAGGAAATGCCGGCCGAAGAAGCCGCCCAGCATCGGCGAATGCAGGATGACCTTGTCCGGCGCCAGCCCGGCGGCCTGGGCCGCCACCGACTGGAACAGCTCCGGCATCTGGTTGGGCGCCCACAGCTCCAGCGTGCCGTCCGGGTTGAAGCGCGCAATGGAGGAGGGCGGCTCCAGCTGGCCGTGGGCCAGATAGGGAGCGTCATACTCCGCCTCAATCACCTTGGCGGCGGCGGCGAACGCCGCGGCCACGTCGCCTTCGGCTTCTGCCGGAAGCCCTGCTTCGGTGAAGGATTTCAGCGCGGCCAGCAGCCCGTCCGATGCATAGTCGGCAGCCACCGTTTCGAGCCCGGACGCGGCCGGAGCCGACCAGCTCACCGACAGCGCCTCCACCGCCTTGCGGGCGCGCCACCAGCTGTCGGCAGCGACCGCCACCGCGCCGGGCAGCGTGTGGACGGAATGGACGCCGGGCATCGCCGCCACCGCCGTCTCATTGGCGATGGACCGGACGGTCGTGCCCTGGTTCGGCGCATGCTGGACCGCGGCATAGAGCATGCCCTCCAGCTTCTGATCGATGGCGTAGACGGCCTTGCCGGTCGATTTCGCCCGCACGTCGAGCCGCGCCACCGGCTGGCGGATGTAGCGGAAGCTGGCCGGGTCGCGCAGGGCCACATCGTCGTGCGGCGGCAGGGCAAGCGCCACGGGAGCCAGCTCGCCATAGGACAGCCGCTTGCCGCTCGCCGTATGGATGACGAAGCCGTCCTCCGTCTTCAGGCTCTCCGGCTTGACCTTCAGATTGGCCGCGGCGGCGCGGATCATCATGTCGCGGGCGGTGGCGCCCAGCCGGCGCATCAGCGGGTAGCTGGACCGGGTGGAGAAGCTGCCGCCGGTCATCCGCAGGCCGTTGATGACAGCGTAGTCCGGACCCGGCGGGGCGCATTCGACGGTGAAGCGGCTGGGGTTGACGTCCAGTTCCTCGCCGACGATCTGCGCCAGCCCGGTGTTGATGCCCTGGCCACCCTCCACGAAGGGGCTGAGCAGGGTGACGGCATTGTCCTTGCCGATGACCAGAAAGGCCGGGATGCGGGTGCCCGGCTTGACCGCGGCGGCGGCGGTTTGTGCCCGCACCGGCACCGACGGCAGCAGGGCGCCCAGCACCAGCGCGCTGGTGCCGAAGCCGAGGAAGGCGCGGCGCGACAGGTTGGAGACGCCCTCCGCCTTCATCAGCGGAACGGCGGACTGCGCCTCGATCTGGAGTTCGAGAGGGTCTTTGAGTTTGATCGGGGCTGCGGTGAGCAGGCGGTCCATGATGCGTGCTCCTCTCAGCCGGCGGCTTGGCGGATGGCGGCGGCGATGCGGTTGTAGGTTCCGCAGCGGCACAGGTTGGTCATCGCGTCGGCGATGTCGCCGTCGCTCGGGTTGGGTGTCTGCTTCAGCAGGGCGGTCGCCGCCATCACCTGTCCCGACTGGCAATAGCCGCATTGCGGCACCTGTCCGGCGACCCAAGCCTCCACCACCTTGCGGCCGACCGGGTCCTCCTCGATGGCGTCGATGGTGCGGATATCGGCGTTGCCGACGCTGTCCACCGGCACCTGGCAGGATCGGGTGGCGGTGCCGTCGATCATCACGGTGCAGGCGCCGCATTGCGCGATGCCGCAGCCGTATTTCGTCCCGGTCAGCCCCAGCGTGTCGCGAAGGACCCAAAGCAGCGGCGTGTCGTCCTCGACCGCCACCTGATAGGCGCGGCCATTGACATGGAGGGTGGTCATGGCGGTCTCCGTGGAGGAGTTGGTTCGGGGGATTCTGCTGCGGCCTATTCTTGCCCGCCGGCCGCCGGTCTCGTATCCATCCCTAGGTATTAAGGGCGACGAACTGTTCGGACGCTAAATGACCGGAAACTGCCCGAGGCCGCCAATCGGGACAAATTTGCGGTCTTCCCAAGAGTTCCCTATAGATGGCCGAGGATGGGCGACCGCGACAGGCCATTGACGTGTACGGTAACGGGGAAAGGTTGCGAGCGATGGACCTTCGGCATACCGACCTGTTCGAGATCTCGCCCATCTCGATCCTGTGCGAAGACTGGTCGGGGGTGAAGCGTGCCGTCGACGAGGTGATCGCCGGCGGGGTGACGGATTTTGACCGTTTCCTGGAGGACAACCCCCAGTTCTTCTTCGACGTGCGGCGGTTCCACCGCATCCTCGACGTCAACCGCTCCGCGCTTGATTTGCTGGGTTTCCGGGACAAGCAGACTTTCCTGCGGGAATCGCGGGTGAGATTGCCGGCCAGTCCGGCCAGCAACGCCCAGGTGTTCAAGGCGATGGTGCGCGGCGAGACGGTCTGCCAGGGCGAACGCGTCCTGCACACCAAGGACGGGCGCGTCGTTCCCATCTTGTGGCGGGCGAGCCTGCCGCCGGGACCGGCCGATCCACAGGCTTACAGCCGCCTCTATTTCTTCGCCGTCGACGTGAGTGAACTGAAGCGTGTGCAGGAGGCGCTGATGGCGGCCCAGGCTGACCTCAGCCATGCCGGGCGCCTGTCGCTGGTGGGGGAACTGGCGGCGTCGCTGACGCACGAGGTATCGCAGCCGCTGGTTTCCATCGCCAGCCATGCCGCGGCGGCGACGCGCTGGCTGTCGCGCGAGACGCCGAATCTGGGCGAGGTGGCCACCAGCCTGAGCCGCATCACCGCCAGCACCCAGCATGCCGTGCGGATCATCGGCAAGATGCGCTCCTTTGCGCGGCGCGGCGAACTCGTCACCGAAGCGATGAAGCCGCACGACTGTATCGCCGATGCGGTCACGCTGGTGGAGCATGAAGCCTATCGCCAGAGGACGAGGATCTCCGTCGATGTCCCGCCTGATCTGCCGGCCATCGTCGGCGACCGCACGCAAATCCAGCAGGTGATCGTCAACATCGCCTACAACGCGATCCAGGCCATGCAGGCGGCGAAGTCACCGGAGCGCCGCATCGCCATCGCCGCCGCGGCGGACGGGCCGCAATCCGTGACCTTCACCATCGCCGACAGCGGCCCCGGCATTCCGGACGATGTGCTGCCGCGGATCTTCGAACCCTTCTTCTCCACCAAGCAGGAGGGGATGGGGCTGGGCCTGTCGATCTGCAAGACGATCGTGGAGGAGCATGGCGGCCGGCTGTGGGCGGCCACCAACAGCCGGCAAGGTGCCGCCCTGTCCTTCTCGCTGCCGGTGGTGTCGACCGCGGGGGAGGCGGTGGCTCAGCCGGCCGCGCTGTAGCCCGCGCTGTAGCGGGTGACCGTCCGTTCACGCACGCCCAGGATTTCGGCCATGCGGACGAGATCGGCCAGCGACTGTGCCTGCATCTTGCGCATCATGTTGCCGCGGTGGATCTTCACCGTGACCTCGCTCAGTTCCAGCTTCGCCGCGACCTGCTTGTTCATCAGCCCGGCGGTGACCAGGGCCATGACGTCGCGCTCGCGCGGGGTGAGCTTGGCGTAGAGTCCGCGCACCGTGTCGTCCTGGCCGCGTTCGGCGCGGCGCCGGCTATCCAGGTCCACCGCCTCCGCGACGGCCTGCAGCAGGTCCGGTTCGGTGAAAGGTTTGGTCAGGAAGTTCACGGCGCCGGCCTTCATCCCGCGCACCGTCATCGGGATGTCGCCCTGGCCGGTCATCAGCACCACCGGCACGGCGATGGACCGGTCGTGCAGCGCCTGCTGGACCTCCAGCCCATCGGCACCGTCCAGATAGACGTCCAGCATCAGGCAGGCAGCGCTTGCGGCCTCGTCACACGCCAGAAACTCCTCCGCCGAGGCGAAGGCCATCACCTTGTAATCGACGGAGCGGAGCAGGCTTTCCACCGCACATCGCACGTCGGCATCGTCATCGATGATGCAGACCAGGGCGGGGGTGCCGCAGTCCACCATGGAACTCTCCACCATGGAACTCTTCGCCATGGAGCTCTCCGTCATGCCCATCTGCCGCTCCCTCTGGCCGGCCCGTCCATCGTAGCCGGGGCGCTCTCCCGCGGCAAAGCCGGCGAAGTCGTATCCCCCGACGGTGGTGTCGCTGCGGTGTGGCTGGGCGGTCATGGGGTGCGGTCCCGTTTGGTCTTGAGGGCGTCTTCGACGAGGACGAGCAGCTTTTCCGGATCGAGCGGCTTGGTCAGAAAGGCGGTGACCTTCTGCGCTGCCGAGCGGCTGCGGGCCGCAGGCGTGGCGAAGGCGGTCATCACGATGACGGGGTGAATGCGGCCCTGCTGCAGCAACACCATCTGCAGGCTGAGCCCGTCCATACCGGTCAGGTTGAGATCGGTGATCAGGCAGTCCGCCTCGCCGTCATAGGCGATGAACTCCTCCGCCGAGGAAAATGTGCGAACCTGCATTCCGACCGACCGCAGGAAGTTGTCCAAGCTCTCCCGGATGCTTTCATCATCGTCGACGACACAGATGGTGGGAACACTCAGCACAACATCGCACTCCAGCCGCGGCACGGCCCGTCAACAACCTCCGTTGCGGCCGACTCATTTCAACAGGTGGAGCAGGATGCGGCATTCATACCTGCGTATAGGTTGACCCCCGCAGTGCCCGGCGCGGCCCTGCGGGGGCGAAGCACCTTCAGGCCTTGAAGAAGGCCAGCAGGTCGGCATTGATGGTTTCCGCATGCGTGGTCGCCATGCCATGCGGGAAGCCCTTGTAGACCTTCAGCGTGCCCTTCGGCAGCAGTTTGGACGACAGAAGGGCGGAATCGGTGATCGGCACGATCTGGTCGTCGTCGCCGTGCATCACCAGGACCGGGATGTCGATCTTTTTCAGATCCTCGGTGAAGTCGGTCTCCGAGAAGGCCTTGATGCAGTCGTAATGGGCCTTGGTGCCGCCCATCATCCCCTGCCGCCACCAGTTGTCGATGACTCCCTGGGAGACCTGGGCGCCGTCGCGGTTGAAGCCATAGAATGGGCCGGACGGGATTTCACGGAAGAACTGGGCGCGGTTGGCGGCCAGTGCCGTGCGGAACCCGTCGAACACCTCCAGGGGCAGGCCGCCGGGATTGGCCTCGGTCTTGACCATGATCGGCGGAACGGCGCCCAGCAGAGCCGCCTTTCCCGCCCGCGAGGTGCCGTGGCGGCCCAGATAGCGCGCGACCTCGCCGCCGCCGGTCGAATGGCCGACATGGAAGACGTTCTTCAACCCCAACCCGGCGACCACCGCCAGCACGTCGTCGGCGTAGGTGTCCATCTCGTTCCCGGTCGCCGTCTGGGTGGAGCGGCCATGGCCCCGCCGGTCATGGGCGACGACACGGTAGCCATGGTTCAGGAAGAACAGCATCTGCGCGTCCCAGTCGTCGGCCGTCAGCGGCCAGCCATGGTGGAACATGACCGTCTGGGCGTCGCGCGGACCCCAATCCTTGTAATAGATCGATGCGCCGTCCTTGGCGGTGACGAACCCGTCTTCGGTTTTGCCGTTGGTCATCGTCCGTTTTCCTTCCCTGTGATGGACAGAGCCGTTGCCGGCGGTCTGGCGTTCGGCCGCGACGGCGGTGGCTGGGGAGGCAGCCGTCGCAACGGCGGCCCCGGCGATCGCGGTGCCGACGGTGCCGACGATGAAGCTGCGGCGCGTGGCATCCGCCGCCGACGTGGAGTCTTCGGGTCGCATCGTTCAAGTCCTTTTGTCAGTGCGTCAACGGTTCGGCTGATCGGCGCCGCGGAACGCCGGCGCTTTCAATGGCTACCGGATTGAGGCACTTTTCAAAGCTATCCGTAGGTATTATCAATACTCACAGGGAAACAATCGGCGTGTTTATGGGAGTGGTGTTGAGCATTTTGTGTCTTGATTTGCGGTTCTGCTGAGAAAAGAGACGCAGTCCTCTCCATTCGATATCCCAAAATTGCCGGTCCTTCGTTTTGCAAATACTAATTGATCTGAATCTTATGAACGCCGTCGAGCGCTCCGGGCAGTGGAAGAGGGGGAAGGGTCATGGCATTGTCGAGTTTCCCCGGCGGCGGTCGGTCCGCGCCGTCGCCTCCCGCTACCATCCTGGCGCTGTCGATCGGCAATGCGGTGGAGCTTTATGACTTCACCATCTACAGCTTCTTCGCTCTTACCATCGGCAAGCTGTTCTTCCCGGTGCAATCGGCATTCGGCCCGCTCCTGCTGGCGCTGCTGACCTTCGGGGTCGGGTTCGTCGTTCGGCCGCTGGGCGGGATCATCATCGGCGCCTACGCCGACCGGGTCGGGCGCAAGCCGGCGCTGGTGCTGACCATCGCCCTGATGGCGCTGGGCACTCTGCTGATCGGGCTCTGCCCGACCTATGCGCAGATCGGTGCGGCAGCACCGGCCATCATCGCCATCGGCCGCATCCTGCAGGGCTTTTCAGCCGGCGGCGAGATCGGCGTGGCGACGACCATGCTGATGGAGTTGGGACATCCCGGCGGCCGCGGATTGCGGGTCAGCTGGCAGATGGCCAGCCAGGGGGCGGCCGCATTGCTGGGCGCGCTCAGCGGCTATCTGCTGTCGACCCACCTGTCGACCGACGCGCTGGAATCGTGGGGATGGCGCCTTCCCTTCCTGGCCGGACTGCTGATCGTTCCAGTCGGCCTTCATCTGCGCCGCCTGCTGCCGGAAACGGCGCGACACGATCCCGGCGGCAAGGCCGTCCTGGCGGAGTTGCTGTCCCATCATCGGGCGAAGCTGCTGATCGGCGTTCTGATGATCATGGGCGGCACCGCCTCCACCTACGTGAACATCTTCTATATGCCGACCTACCTGATTCGGGTGGTCGGGCTGCCGCCTCAGACCGCATTCCTGACGGGCTGCGCCGCCGGGGCGACCATGCTGGTGGTGGCTCCCCTGGCCGGGCTTCTGTCGGACCGCCTGGGCCGGCGCCGTCCTTTCGTCATCTTGACCGCGCTGACGAGCGCGATGCTGACCTATCCCGCCTTCTGGGTGCTGTCGCATGTCGCCAGCGTTCCCGCGGCGTTGGCGGTTGTCGCGCTGCTGATCGCCGTCAATGCGGTCGGAGCGGGGGCCTGCCTGCTTCTGCTGTTGGAGAGTTTCCCGTCCCGCGTGCGCGCCTCCGGCCTGTCGATCGTCTACAGTGTTGGCGTATCCGTTTTCGGCGGCTTCGCCCAATTCATCGTCACTTGGCTGATCAGCATCACGGGCGACCCCACTTCACCCGCCTGGTACGTCACGGCCTGTGCTTTGGCCACCGTCTGCGGCGCATCGAGACTGCGCGAAGAGCAACGGCAGCGGCAGTCCAGCGTATCAGGTAAGCCGGAACTCTCCGCCGGGTGAGTCTCATTCGCAAGCGTTGTGATGGCGCTTGCGTTCGGTTCCTCAACGCAGAGACCGAGTACGGTAAAGGCCAAATCCTGCCCCCGCAACCAACGACACTTGACGCCCCGGTTCGAAAGAGCCGGGGCGTTCGTGCGTCTGGGCCTTGCAGCTGAGCGGCGCCCTCGCAGACCGCCAGCACGCCGGCCACTTCGCCGTGGAGGTCGGCGTCCAACCCCGCTTCGGCAGGGGAGGGCGTCAGGACGACGCGGTCGATCAGTTCGCCTACATCCAAACCTACTACAATCGCCAACGCGCCCACTCAGCCGTCGGATACATCACCCCCGGAAAAGGGCGAGCTAAGATCTGCGTGAACCCCTGTCCACCGAACCGGGGCAAGATCAGCCTTCATCTAATCGCCAGTGATAGACCTGCGCCTACAGGCTCGTCATGCGCAATCGCAGTGCATTGCCGATGACCGACACCGAACTCAGCGCCATGGCGGCAGCCGCGATGATCGGGCTCAGCGTCCAGCCGAACAGGGGATAGAAGACGCCGGCCGCCACCGGCACTCCGAGTGCGTTGTAGACAAAGGCCAGGAAGAGGTTCTGGCGGATGTTGCCCATGGTGGCACGGCTCAGAACCCGGGCCCGGGCGATGCCGGCGAGGTCGCCCTTCACCAGCGTCACGCCGGCACTCTGGATCGCCACCTCCGTTCCGGTGCCCATGGCGACCCCGACGTCCGCTTCGGCGAGTGCGGGAGCATCGTTGACGCCGTCGCCGGCCATGGCGACCACGCGCCCCTCCGCCTTCAGCTTCCGCACGATCTGATGCTTCTGGTCGGGCAGGACCTCGGCCTCGACCTCGTCGATGCCAAGGCGCCGCGCCACCGCCTCTGCAGTGGTCCGGTTGTCGCCGGTCAGCATGACGATGCGCACGCCTTCGGCGCGCAGCGTCTCCAAAGCATGTGGCGTGCTCGCCTTGATCGGGTCGGCCACCGCGATAACGCCCCCTGGGCGGCCATCCACCGCGGCGAACAGCGCCGTCGCCCCCTCCCGCCGCAGCTCGTCGGCGCGCGCCTCCAGCTCGCCCAAAACCACGCCCCGGTCCCGCATCATCGCCGCATTTCCGAGCAGGACCTCGCGGCCGCCAACCCTCCCGACCACGCCCTTGCCGGTCACCGAGCCGAAGTCGGTGACCTCCTGCAAAGGCAGCCCCCGCTCCCTGGCGGACGCGACGATGGCAGCCGCCAGGGGATGTTCGCTTGACCGCTCCAGACTGGCTGCCAGGGACAGAAGCTCCGCCTCGTCGATACCGGCCGCCGGGACGACCGTGGTCACCCGCGGCTTTCCCTCGGTCAACGTACCGGTCTTGTCCACCACCAACGTGTCGACCTTCTCGAACCGCTCCAGGCTCGCGGCGTCCTTGATCAGTACGCCGGCCGTAGCTCCCTTTCCCACCCCGACCATGATCGACATCGGCGTTGCCAGCCCCAGGGCACAGGGGCACGCGATGATGAGCACCGAGACCGCCGCGATCAGCGCGTAGGCGAAGGCGGGGTCCGGTCCCCAGACCATCCAGCCGGCGAAGGCGAGGAGGGCAGCCAGGATGACCGCCGGGACGAAGTAGCCGGACACCACATCCGCCATCCGCTGGATGGGGGCACGAGAGCGCTGCGCCTCGGCCACCATGGTCACGATGCGCGACAGCATGGTGTCGGAGCCGACCTTCTCGGCCCGCATCACCAAGGCGCCCGTCTGGTTCACGGTGCCGCCGATCACCTTGGCGCCGGGCTCCTTCTCGACCGGCATGCTCTCGCCGGTGACCATCGACTCGTCCACGGCGCTGCGGCCGTCGAGCACCTCACCGTCGACCGGCACCCCGTCGCCGGGGCGGACGCGCAGCCGGTCGCCGACCCGGACCTGGTCGAGGGAGACCTCCTCATCCTCGCCGTTCTCCTCGATGCGGCGGGCCGTCTTGGGCGCCAGGTTCAGCAGCGCCCGGATGGCGCCGCCGGTCTGTTCGCGGGCGCGCAGTTCCAGCACCTGACCGAGCAACACCAGCACGGTGATGACGGCGGCCGCCTCGTAGTACACAGCCACCACCCCGTCCATGCCCCGGAAGCTCGCCGGGAACAGGCCGGGCAGGAAGGTCGCGGCCAAGCTGAAGAGGTACGCAACGCCGACCCCCAGCGCGATCAGGCTGAACATGTTCAGGCTGCGCCGCCGGAACGATTGCCAGCCGCGCTCCAGCAGCGGCCAACCCGCCCACAGCACGACCGGCGTCGCCAGGAGAAACTGAATCCAAATCGAGATGCGCGGCGGCACGAGGTCATGAAGGCCAAGGGCCGGAATATGGCTGCCCATCTCCAGGACCACCAGCGGCACGCTGAGCACCAGGCCGATCCAGAAGCGCCGGGTCATGTCGACGAGTTCCGGGTTCGGCCCCTCTTCGAGGCTGGCACCCACCGGTTCCAGGGCCATGCCGCAGATCGGGCAGTTGCCCGGCCCCTCCTGCCGGATTTCCGGGTGCATCGGGCAGGTGTAGATGACCCCCTTCTGGGGCGAGGCCTGCCCGGCCCGCTCCGGCGCCGCGGGCTTGGCTTCCGGCTTCAGGTATTGCTCCGGGGCGGCGACGAACTTGTCGTGGCAGCGCGCCGAGCAGAAGTGGAAGCTGTGCCCATCATGCTCCGCATGGTGCGCGGTCCGATCCGGGTCGACCATCATGCCGCAGACAGGATCTTTGACCGTCCTGCGGTCGTCGGGTCCTGCGTGATGATGGTGACCATGATGGTCATGTCCGTGCTGATGCCCATGGCCATGGTGCAGGTCTTTCATGTTCGCATCTCCCTTCGCAGGCCCGGCGTCGGTACTCCCGGTGTTGCGCGGCGCCACATGGGTCAGGGGTGTGGCGGTGACCTTGGAACCCATGCTCCGCCTTCCAGCGACTGGAAGGTCAATCCCGGTGTGCAGGCTGAGGTCTTCCTCTCCTCACGTCTTCGACCGCTCGCTCCTGGCGATCAGCGAGGCCGCCGCCAGCGTGGCGAGTTTCTTCTTGGCGCTCGTCGCGCGCCTCCTCGTTCGGGGTGGCATGAGGCGGTGATCCTCATGCCACCCCTGGGGTCTCAGTGGCCGGCGTGGCCCACTTCAAAGCGGGCCTGAACCGGCTTCTGACCGGGCATGGTCAGGGCGGTGACCACCTTCACGCTGTCGTGGGGCTCGCCCAGGTTGGCCTTTCCCTTGAGCGCATTGGCGCCTGCCGGTTCCAGAGCGACCTTCTGGGTCTGCTTGTTGGCCAGGATGGTGGCCTCGGCCTTGGCGCCGGTCACGTCGACCGGCTTGTCCGAGCCGTCGGTCACGTACAGGACGACGTCGTTGCCCTGGAGCACGAGCTCGGCATGGTAGGGGCCGGCGTCGGTGCGGGCACCGCCATGGGTGCCGGTCTTGGCACCATCGGCAAAGGCCGGGACCGGGGCGGCAACCAGGGTGGCGGCGACGAGGAGGGTCGAGAACTTCACGATAGGCTTTCCTTCTGAGTAAGACAGGGTGAACGGGTGGATCAGTAGGCCTCGGCCGGACGCAGCAAACCGGCTTGGGCGTCGACCAGATGCCTGAGCGGCCTCTCGCCGAGCCTGAGGAAGAGGACGGGGGTCAGGACGGTGTCGAGCAGGGTGGCGCTGACCAGGCCGCCGAAGATGGTGACGGCGACCGGGTGGAGGATCTCCTTGCCCGGCGCGTCGGCGCCGATCATCAGCGGCACCAGGGCGACGCCAGCCGACAGGGCGGTCATCAGCACCGGGGTCAGCCGCTCCTGGCTGCCGCGGATCACCATGGCCTTGCCGAAGGTCTCGCCCTCGTGCAGGACGAGGTTGATGTAATGGCTGACCTTCAGGATGCCGTTGCGCGTGCTGATGCCGGTCAGGGTGATGAAGCCGATCATCGAGGCGACCGACAGCGGCTGTCCGGCGATCCACAGCGCCGCGACGCTGCCGATCAGGGCCAGCGGCACGTTGCCCATGATGATCAGCGTCAGCACCGCGGAGCGGTAGCGGCTGTAGAGCACCAGGAAGATCATCGCCAGCGACACCATCGACAGCGCGGCGATGGTCTTCGACGCCTCCTCCTGCGCCTGGAAGGTGCCCTCCAGGCTGGTGAAGTAGCCCGGCGGCAGCGACGAGCGGCCGACCACGTCACGGATGCCCGCGACGATCTGCGCCATGTCCGTCTTGCCGTCGCTGTTGCCGAGGATGACGATGCGGCGCTTGCCGTTCTCCCGCAGGATCTGGTTCGGACCGTCGGTCTCCTCGACACTGGCTAACAGGCTGAGCGGCACCCGCCCCGCCGGGGTTTCGACCAGCAGGTTGGCCAAGCCGCTGGTGGTGCGGTCCTCGTCCGACAGGCGCAGCACGACGTCGAAGCGCCGGGTGCCGTCGACGATCTCCGACACCACCCGCCCGTTGGACAGGCTCTCCAGCGTCTCCGTCGCCATGGCCGGGGTGACGCCGTAGAGGGAAGCCCGCTCATAGTCGATCACGACCTGCACCTGCGGGATACGGACCTGCTTCTCGATCTGCAGGTCGACCAGCCCGGGGATCGACGTCAGCGTCTGTTGCAGCTGTCCGGCGAGGCTGCGCAGGGTGTCCAGATCCTCCCCATAGACCTTCAGGGCGATCTGGGCGCGGACGCCGGACAGCATGTGGTCGAGCCGATGGGAGATCGGCTGTCCGATGTTCACCGACACCGGCAGCGCCGCCAGCCGCGCCCGCACGTCGGCCAGCACCGCGGAACGGCTGCGCGCGGACGGCACCAGATCGACGTCGATCTCGCTGGAATGGACGCCTTCCGCGTGCTCGTCGAGTTCGGCACGGCCGGTGCGGCGGCCGACCGACGCCACCTCCGGCACCTGCATGATCAGCCTCTCTGCCGCGAGATCGACACGGTTGGACTCGGCCAGGGAGATGCCGGGGTTGAGCACCATGGAGATCGTCAGCGTGCCCTCGTTGAAGGGCGGCAGGAAGGCGCGTGGCAGGCTCGGCACCGTGGCCGCGGCGATCACCACGGCGGCTCCCACCACGGTGAAGAGGGTACCGGGATTGCCGAAGGCCCAGTTCAGCAGGCGGGCATTGCCTGCTTTCAGCCGTCGCACCAGCCAGCTGTCATGCTCATCGAGCCGCTTCATCTTGGGCAGCAGGTAGTAGGACAGCACCGGGGTGACGGTGATGGCGGTGAGCAGGCTGGCGAGGATGGAGACGATGTAGGCCACGCCCAACGGCGCGAACAGCCGTCCCTCGATGCCGGACAGGGCGAACAGCGGCACGAACACCAGGATGATGATGATCGTGGCGTAGACGATGCCGGAGCGCACTTCCTGCGAGGCCGCCGCCACGACCTCCAGGATCGGCCGCGGGTCGCCGGCCCGGCGGTTCTCGCCGAGGCGGCGGTAGATGTTCTCCACATCCACGACGGCATCGTCGACCAGTTCGCCGATGGCGATGGCGAGGCCGCCCAGCGTCATGGTGTTGATCGACATGCCG
Organism: Azospirillum sp. TSH20; assembly: GCF_003115935.1. Lineage (NCBI taxonomy): Bacteria > Pseudomonadati > Pseudomonadota > Alphaproteobacteria > Rhodospirillales > Azospirillaceae > Azospirillum > Azospirillum sp. TSH20. Next base: position 4,512 of record NZ_LGQU01000124.1, on the reverse strand, counting down.
AACGCCTTGAACACCAGCACGGTGATCAGGATGGAGATCGGAATGGCGGTCAGCGAGATCAGCGTCGTGCGGACGTTGAGCAGGAACAGGAACAGGATGACGGCGACCACCACCACCGCCTCCTGCAGCACCGTCATGACGTTGTGGATCGAGGTGTCGATGAAGTTGGCCTGCTTGAACAGGATCTCGTTCGCCTTCACCCCCTTCGGCAGGAACTGCGCCAGATCGGCCAGGGCCTTCTCGACGTCGGCCGTCAGCGTCGTCGTATCGCTGCCCGGCTGCTTCTGCACGGACAGGATGACGGCGGGCTTGCCGTCGACGCCGGCGTCACCGCGCTTCACACGGGCCGCGAAATCCACATCGGCCACCTGGCGCAGATGGATGGGCTGTCCGGCCTTGTAGGCGACCACCAGGGTGCGCAGGTCCTCCAGCCGGGTGGTCCGGCCGATGTTGCGGATCAGGTACTCCTCGCTGTGCTGGTCGATGAAGCCGCCGCCGGTGTTCGCTGAGAATTGCTGGAGCGCTTTCACCAGCTCGTCGGTGGTGATCTCCAGGTCGTGCAGGCGTGCCGGGTCGGGAGCGATGCGGTACTGACGGATCTCCCCGCCGATCGGAATGACCTGGCTGACGCCGGGGATGGCGAGCAAACGGGGACGGACCACCCAATCGGCGAGTTCACGGACATCCATAGGCCCGACGCCGGTTCCCGGCTCGGCAGACATGGCGAGCAGCATGATCTCGCCCATGATGGAGGAGATCGGCCCCATCTGCGGCCGGACGTTCGGCGGCAGCTGGCCCTGGACGATGGCCAGACGCTCGGCGACCTGCTGGCGGTTGCGGTAGATGTCGGTGCCCCAGTCGAACTCGACGAAGACGATGGACAGGCCGACTCCGGAGACCGAGCGCACGCGGGTGATGCCCGGCATGCCGTTCATCGACGTCTCGAGCGGGAAGGTGACCAGCTGCTCGACCTCCTCGGGTGCCAGACCCTCTGCCTCGGTCATCAGCGTGACGGTGGGCTTGTTGAGGTCGGGGAAGACGTCGACCGGCAGCCCCTTGAGGACGAAGGAGCCGTAAACGACCAGCAGCACGGCGGCGGCCAGCACGAACAGGCGGTTGCGCAGACTGGTGTTGACGAGGACGTTGAACATGGCCGCCTCACCGGACTTGGTTCAGCAGGCCGGCGCCATCGGTCACGATGCGCGCCTCCGGTTCGATGCCGGCCAGGACCAGCACCGTGTTGCCATCGACCGGCTGCGTGCGCACGGGCCGGGCGACGAAGCGTTGCGGGGACTCGTGCTGCCAGACGATCGGCTGACCGCCGGCGTTGCGCACCACGCTGTGGCGCGGCAGGACGATGCCCGACGCGGTGCCCTGGACCTGGGCGACGAGCCGGACCGGCTGGCCGACGCCGAGCCCCGCCGGCGGATTGGCGATCCGGAAGAGCAGCGGGATCGCCTGCTGGCGCAGCGCCAGGCTGGAGCCGAGGAGTTCCAGGGACAGGCTGGTGCCGTCGGCGGTCGTCGCCGTGGCCGCCTTGATGGCATTCGCCACCCGGGGATCGAAGGCGACCGCTTCGACCATCAGCCGTGACGGGTCGACGATCTCGAACAGCACCTGGTCGCGGCCCTCGATGACCTGACCGGCCTTGACGTTGTTGGCGGTGACGACCCCGCCGATGGGAGCGCGCAAGGCTTCCTTGGTGGTCAGGGTCGGCGACAGGGCGGCGCGGCGCTTGCGCAGGCCGTTCAGGTTGGCCTCCGCCTCGTCGATGTCGCGTTGCGGAACGCTACCCTGAAGCTGCCGCAGGCGCTGCACCCGCGACTCTGCAATGACGAGCTCCTGCTCGACCGTGGCGATCTGCTGCTGGATGCCGCTGCGGTCGACCACGTTCACGGCCGGCGTGATGGTGGCCAGGATTTGCCCGGCCTCGACCCGCTGGCCGACATAGGGCAGCCCCTTCTCGCCCGGCTCGATCCGGCCGCTCTGCGTCGCCTGGACGTGACCGCCGCCGTTCGGGTCGGCGATGATCTGGCCGATCAATTGCACCGTCTGCGCCGCCTGCTGCGTCTTGGCGACCGTGGTGCGCACCGACAACAGGCGCTGTGACGTCTTGGGCACGTACAGACTGCCGTCCGGCAGCCGGCGAGGGCTCTCCGATATGCCGGTCACCGCCATCGGCGTGGCCGCTGCTCCTGGAGTCTTGTCCTTCGCCTCATCGCCATGGCTGTGATCTTCACCGCCATGGGCGAAAGCGGCGCCACTGGCCAGCAGCAGGCCGAGGCCGATCAGGGCAGCCCCGGCGACCGTGCGCGCCCGGCCCCGCTGGGTGAGGGCAAGCGTGGTCAGGACGCCGAGCAGGAAGACCATGGCGGCTCCCAGCATCAGGCCCGAATCGCCCCGGACCCGGCCGAGGATGGCGGACATGCCCTGTCCACCGACGGGGCCAGCGAGCTGGGCCTCAGCCGGAACCTCCAGCGTGCCGATCAGCAGGTCCGCGCCTTCGGCGGCGGTGATCGAGACGGTCAGCTCATGAGGACCCGGTTTCGCAAGCCACCCCGCGTCGAGGCGATAGACGCCTTCTTCGCCAGGAACCAGCGACGCGGTGATCGCCTCACCATCGGCGCTGACCTCAATGGTGGCGCCGGTCACCGGCTCGTTGGTGGCGAACCGGTCAAGATGGACGAGCAGGGTCCGCCCTTGGGCAACCACCACCAGTTCGAAGTCCGACGAGGACGTCTCCATGGTCGGCGTCGCGGTGGCGACGACCGGCTTGGGAGCGTCGCCGTGCTCATGCCCTTCATGAGCCAGCGTCGGAAGGGCGACCGGCGCGGCAAGGCTCGCGGCGATCGAGGCCGCGGCGAGAAGGCGTCGGTGGATCATGGAAGAACTCCAAGAGACTGATTCAAACGGGCGCGCGCGGCGCCGACCTGGATTTCGGCAGTGGCACGGGCGAGGTCGGCTTCGAAAGCCGCCTCCTGGGCCCGCACGAACTCGACGAGGCTGATCTCGCCACCTTTTCTCGCCCGCTCGACGATGGACAGGCGCCCCTTGAGCGCGGCAGCGCGGTCGCGGGCGATGGCAAGGCGTTCGGTGGCGGCCTGATGGGCCAGGCGGGCCTGCCGGATTTCGGTCTCGATGGTGCGCTCCGCGTTCGCCTGCTCGGCTTCGGTGCGGACCACCTCGGTGGCTGCCTCGGCGCGCTTGGGGGCATTGACCGCCTCCACCGAGAACGGGATGCGCACCGACAGGCCGACGATGGTGTCGAAGCGCTCGCCACGAACATCCCGCTCCTTGCGGGCCAGAACGCCGACCTCCGGGCTATCGCGGGTGGTGAGGTCGACCAGCTGCCTCTGCGCCTGGGCCGACCGGACGCCCAGGCGAGCCGCCTGAAGCACCGGGTGCTGGTCGAGCGGCTGCTCGCCGATCAGCGGCTCGGGCGTGGCCTTTGGGACCGTGGCTCCGGTCAGGGTGCGGAAGGCCTGCCGGGCCTCCTCCAGGGTCAACTCCTCGTCCCGGACCTCCGCAGTCACGGCAAGGGCCTCCCCACGTGCCAGCTGGTGGTCGGCCTCGGAGGTTTCCCCGGCTTTGGAACTGCGCTTCGTGTCGGCCTCGAGACGGCGCGCCACCGCGAGGCGCTGACGGGCGAGTTCGACACGCCGCTCAAGGAGCGCGATCTGCCACAGTGCCGTCCGGACCTCTCCGGCGACGGCCAACTGGCGTGCCGCGATCTCCGCGTCGGTGCGCGCCAGCAGCGCGTCGGCGGCGCGGACGGTCGCCGTGCCCTGGCCGGGCAGCCAGAGCGGAACGCCGACTTCGGCCTCATACTCGCGCCGCCCGACATTGCGGCCCACCAGATCGGTGATGTGCCGCAGGGTGACGGCAGGAGCAGCCGGAACCAGCGACGCTCCGGCGCCGCGTTGGGCCACCGCTTGCCCCCGCTTGGCCTCCAGAGACCGGATCTCCGGATTGAGCCGCCACGCTCCCTCCACGGCATCGCGCAGGGTCTGTGCCCCGGCTGGAAGTGCCAGCAGGCAGACGGCAACTGCGGCTGCCGCCGCCTGCTTCATACGTTTGGACCCGAATTCACGCACCAAACGACCCTCCTGCCCTGGGGCGGTTCTGCCCATGTCCGGCAAGGTGCGGGTCCCATCCCGGCGTGACGGCGGCATACCGTTCGTAGGCGGTGCCGAAGATGCGGAGGGCTGCACTCTCCTGGAGGTTGAAAATGACCGGCATCCACAGTTCGTAGCCCGGAGCCTCGTGCGTCATGGCCGCCTCCTCACATCATGCCCATCGGGCCGGCGAACAGCTGGTCGGCAACCTTCTTCTGCTCGTCGCTCAGCGCGGCGTAGAGCGGCTTGGCGGCGGCCTCAAGCGCCTTCATGGCGTCGAGCCGGGTGGCAAGGACCTTCTGCTGGACAGCCAGCCGGTCCGGCCACGCGGACGGCATGCCGCCCTTGGTCATCTGCTCGTGCATGGCCTGATGGGCCTTGGCGTTCGACCGCAGGG